>JAESQG010000316.1 GCA_016765265.1 Pseudomonadales bacterium
AGTTCTACTGAGCTTGTCGAAGTATTCAATATTCTGTGTTCGATATTCGTTTTCAGGGTCTCACCTAAACAGCCATTCCACCAGCGAACTGAAATTCCTGTGCTATAAAACCTAAGCCTTGTACCTAGAAATGTGAACCTAGAACCTAGAACCTAGAACCTAGAACTAGAACTAGAACTAGAACTAGAACCTAGAACTAGAACCTAGAACTAGAACCTAGAACTAGAACCTAGAACTAGAACCTAAAACTAGAACCTAAAACTAGAAACAGTAATTGGACAGGCCAGCACTTTGAGCAGTAGCTGGCCTGTCCAAACTTATTTTTAAAGCTCTTCGTTAGTCATCACAATGGTGCCACTGGCAGCGAACATGCCGCCTACGCCGTGGGTTACTGAGATTTTAGCGTTCTCAATTTGTGCCGCAGCGATGCCTCTCATTTGACGAACGCTTTCTTGTAAAGCGTACATGCCGTACATGCCCGAATGCATATAGCTTAGTCCACCACCGTTGGTATTCATTGGTAGTTCGCCACCTGGTGCGGTATTCCTGGCAGAGATATATTCTGCTGCGCTACCTCGTTCGCAGAAGCCTAAGTCTTCTAACCCGTAAATAGGAAGGTGGGCGAAGGCATCGTAAATCATTAAATGATCCACATCACTATGGCTAATGCCTGATTCTTCAAAGGCTTTTTTACCTGAGACTCGAAATGCTTTGGATGATGTGAAATCTTCCATTTGGCTGATGAGTGGTGTTTCAACACTTTCCCCAGTACCGAGGAGGTATACTGGTTTTTGCGGGAAGTCTTTTGCTCTTTCCGCAGAAGTTAAAATTAATGCACCACCGCCATCGGTCACCAAACAGCATTGCAATTTCCGGAACGGATAAGCAATCATGGAGCTGTCTAGCACATCTTCCACTGTAATGGGGTCGCGGAAAGAAGCGCGCGGGTTCTTTGCTGCCCATTCTCGTTGAACCACCGCTACCATGGCTAGCTGCTTGTGAGTGAGTCCGTAATCTTTCATATACCGCAAGACGGGGATAGTGAACATGGAAGGCGGTGCTACCGCGCCAAAAGGCGTTTCAAATTGAGCTGACAATGTGGACTTGCCGCGAGGCCATGCATTGCTGGTGCCGACTCTGGAACGACCGCTTTCACCATGGGTAATCAACACCGTTTCGCACAAGCCAGACGCAATGGCAGCTGCTGCATGGCGTACATGCAACATAAAGGAGCAACCACCTACGGAAGTACCGTCCACCCATTTAGGCGTGATACCCAAGTAAAAGGCCACATTGGTAGGTACTTCACCGGCAGTAGCGACACCATCAATGTCCGATAGTTTTAACCCTGCATCTTCAAGCGCATTCAATGCCGCATCGGCATGTAGTTGTAATTGAGATAAATTGGGGATAGTGCCGAGTTCTGTGGTTTCAGCGGCACCAACAATAGCAACTGTTTTAGGTTTCATTATTAGGCCTCCGCAGGTTTGAATTTAGCGAGTTTGATTTCATCAGACATCGCTTCGAAAGTGACTTCTAAAGGCATATCCAACACCAATGCTTCGGGGGTCTGAGGACAATTTACTATATTGGTCATCATTCGGGGGCCTTCTTCTAATTCCACCACCGCAATAGAGTGGGGGTTATCAAATCCCGGTAATGGGCGGTGATTAATCACGTAAGAATAGAGAGTGGCCTTTCCGCTGGCCTTAATGATGGAGACACTCCGGTTTGCGCACTTGGGACAAAACGGGCGAGGTGGAAAATAAGTGTGCTGACAGTCGTCGCATTGTTGTAACAGCAGCTCCCCTTTTAACGCGCCGTCCCAGAAATGTTGAGATTCCGGTGTGGGGCGTGGGATTGATTTATTAGGCTTTGCCATAGAGTAAAGTCCTTATTGAGTCGTAAGTATGTTTGTTATTTGTTTCGGTGTTTTGTCTACAACGTTAAATTATTGTGGGGCGTCAGTGTAACTAATATTTGCCCCGTGGAGAACCGTCCATAAATCAGTTTGCGTTGGAAGTAGAATGTTCATTGTAATACCTGTAAAGTCGCCTTAATTTTAACCTTTCGTGCTATAGAATACCGTTCATATACGTTACGCTTCGACTCTATAGCTTTTGCTGTCTCCCGCACACATAGGAATTCTACGGCTCAAATGGATTATAAAACCTCGCTTTTTATTTTAATTATCTCCACAACTACATTCATTTCTGCGGCTAGTGCAGTCCAATGTTTTTCACCATCGCCCGATCTCTTACAAAGTGGTGATTCGTATTATGATTTGGATACTCANATTNAATTAACGGCATCTGAGAAAAAACAGATTAGAACCCTGTATCGATTNCTAAAGGGNCGCTGGGAAGGAACNTTAGANGNACTGGAGTGTAANGGNAGTGATAAACATCCTCGGCCTATTAATAAGAANGCCGAGGTGACNGCNTCAACNAAGGAAGGTTTNCATAANAATNTGNTNNTNAGNGTNGAAAANTACTANCNACAAGANAGGATGAAGAGATCNGANCGTTANGANCTTTTTGATGAGCGGTATATTCTNAATNTNTCTCNTGAAGGAAATGTGATTGAGGGNTCACAAAAATATCGTATCGGAGGNNGNTANCGATCNAGTCTCGTAGAACGTGTATNCAATATTANAACGANTAACCNNGGCTTCNTNTTNACCTCAACNATTTATACNAATGGCTATCTTACCAAGCANGAAATNTACAGATTGCATGAAGAGTAACNGATNCATNAGATGNTTNTAATGNAGGAAATAAACCATACTGGATCTTTGTGATGATCCTATCTCGTTGTTGTTATGAGGGCATAGATCTTTACCATTGATCTAATAGTAAAGAACGGCTATAATCTTTACTATTAGATCAAGAGTAAAGAGATTAATCATGCCTAAAGTCAGTTCTAAAAGACAAATCACTATTCCTATTGCGCTTTGTAAGGAAGCACATATCAATCCTGGTGATGAGATTGAAGCTTTTATCTACGAGGGCCAAATAACCATTGTAAAAAAGGAGAGAGGTTCTGCAAAGGGTGTCCTTAAGAATATCAAAGTCAACAGAAGTATGAGCGAGGAATTGTCCTTGCAAGATACTTTAAATAAAAAAAGATAAGGANGATACGTGATTTCGATCGATACTAATGTGCTTCTGCGCTANCTNCTACAAGATGACCAAGAGCAATCATCAAAAACAAATAAATTATTTTCAGGTAAAAAGAATATTTTAATTACCGATATGGTTTTAGTGGAGACACTTTGGACATTAAAAGGTAAGAAATACAACCTAACTAAACGGGACCAATTGCGAGTTTTATCTGGGTTATTCAAGGAGCCAAAGATCATTTTTGAAGATGCACAAACTGTATGGCGAGCGATGAATAACTTCAGTAATACTGAAAAAATAAAAGTAGGCAGCAAGAAAAAAGGCGCTGACTTTGCGGATGCTCTTATTGTGGAAAAGTCTCAGTATATANGTGATGAGATTGAAGCGCAATTCGAAGGTATTTACACTTTTGATGTAGCAGCTCGTCAATTAAAAGGGACTATTGAGCCGTAATAGATTGGGGGAGCGGGAATAGATGGGGGGGCCGAAATAGATGGGGGGGCCGAAATAGATGGAGCAGGTAAAACGTCCTATTATGAAATAGATCGCCTGTACTCCCCCGGAGTAGTATTAGTCCAACGCTTAAATGCGCGTTGGAATGCCCCTGGAGTTGAAAACCCAAGAGTATATGCAATTTCTCCGAAAGAGAGTTCAGTATCCTTCATATAGCCTAAGGCTAAGTCCTTGCGCATATTATCCACTAAGGCTTGAAATGAAAGCTCTTCTTCCTTGAGTTTACGTCTTAGTGTCCAGGTGGGTATGCCTAGCGCTTCAGCGGTTTCCTCGATAGTCGGCGTTTTGGTATGTAGTACCGGCCCAATAATTTTTTGTACTTTGTCGCCAAAAGTTTCTTTACGGAAAATATCTCGCAGCTGTTGCTCGCATACGGCTCTGAGTGAGGCGAGCATTTGCGCGTTGTAATAGAGGACTGGTGTTTGCAGTGCGGATTTTTTCAGGACGAGTGAATTAGAGGGTTGACCAAAAAGCACTGGACAATCGAAGTAGTCATTATAAAGGGTATGGTAGCTGGGTTGATCAAACTCGAAATGCACTTCTTCCACTAGATCTTCTTTCCCTGTTAGCCACTGAACTAAATTGTACCAACCGGTTAAGACGATATCGACAATAAAAATGGTGTAGTTGTTGTACGGGGCGATGGAATAAAAAGACGCAATTGCCGCGCCTTCATCCGAGGCAACGTAGGATGAGTTACCTCTGTAACTTCGACTGGTGAGGGCCTCGAATTCGATTAAGATATCCAGAGCCACGCCTAAATTCGGACTACTCATGGCCGTTAGGCCGGCATACCCCATGCGCATTACCGTTGAGTTCGCGCCGAAGCGTAAGCCTAGGGATGGATCACCTGTTGTTTCTATTGCCACGTATCCGAGCTTCATCAGCTGAGTGAGGCCAAATCGCACAGAGGGATCGGTCAAGGCATCTTCTTCAATACCTATCCGATGTAACAACATGGTGCGGTCGGCTCCCAGACCGGTGGCCGTATCCAGCAGTTGCTTTAAATAATTGGATGCAACGTCGCCTATGTTCAATAAACTAGTCTCCTGGTGCGAGAGAGTTGCCAATATACCGAAATCTTAGCCATGATCCAGCTCATGAGAGGTAAAACGATGAATTCTCTCTTGAGGGGAATCATACTGTAATCTGGAGTATACAAAAAATACTTTTTGTAATCCCTGGTTATGACGGCGTAAGTCAAGGTTATTGTTACATTATAGCGAAGACGTTATTTTGCGGCCAGTACCTTATACGTATTGTGATCATTGGAGAATAAAATGACGTCTACCACCGAAGCGGGTCTTCCCCTTTATCCAAATTTGCTACAACCTCTTGATTTAGGATTTGTTTCTTTGCGCAGCCGAACGATTATGGGCTCCATGCACACGGGTCTCGAGGAGAGTCCTAATAGTGCTCAACGAATGGCCGAGTTTTTTGGTCTACGCGCACGCGGCGGTATTGGTTTGATAATCACGGGAGGCATTGGCACATCAACTGCTTCCACTTTAGGCCCTGGCGGAGCGAATTTGATCACTGAAAAGGACGCTGATCATCACAGATTAGCCACCCAACGAGTACATGATGAGGGCGGGTTAATAGCGGCTCAGTTACTTCACGGTGGGCGCCAGTCTTATCACAATCAGTTAGTGGCACCCTCTGCTATCAAGTCGCCTATCTATCCGTTTCCACCCCATCCTTTAACAGATGATGAAGTGGAAGGGGAGATTGAAAGTTTTGCTAATGCGGCGGCAATGGCACAATACGGCGGCTTTGACGGGGTGGAGATCATGGGATCAGAAGGCTACCTTATTAATCAGTTCCTCACGGTTAGGGCTAACATTCGAGAAGATCGTTGGGGGGGAAGTTATGAAAACCGGATGCGTTTTCCGGTAGAGGTGGTACGTCGTGTACGTGAGCGGTGCGGTCCCAATTTTATTATCGTCTATCGCCTATCCATGTTAGACCTAGTGCCTGACGGTAGCACTTGGGATGAGGTGGTATTACTAGCAAAAGCTATTGAACAAGCGGGTGCCAGTATTCTTAATACGGGCATAGGCTGGCACGAAGCTCGAATTCCCACCATCGCAACTAAGGTGCCGAGAGCGGCCTTCACCTGGGTCTCAGCGAAAATGAAGGGTGAAGTAAATATCCCTATTTGTACCAGTAACCGAATCAATACCCCGGAAATCGCAGAAGGCGTATTAGCTAACGGTGATG
>JAESQG010000317.1 GCA_016765265.1 Pseudomonadales bacterium
GGTCAGAAAAATGCTATGCATTTTTCCAACTTGACGACAAAGTCGCTGAGTGCAACAAGATTGGAGGCTTTGCCTCTGAATCCAACCTTGTCGCTATGCGACCGAGGAAAAGCCGATATATAATCGCTTGCAATTTGCTTAGAGCTAGATAAAGATAAATAGTAAATTAAAAAATTGATAAATCTAATTTATATATAATTTATGTTATATATAAATATAATAATCAATAATGGTTCGATTATATTATAGTTATAAAAATAATTATAACAATATATTGACATAATATGATAATTTGGCAAAATGAGTAAGTCCGCTAATTGATAATATTTTAAGATTAATCTGAGTTAAGAGAAATAAACATAAAGGTCCAATATTATGAGCTATGAAGATATTCTTTACGAAGAAAAAGACGGTGTAGCCACTATTACTATTAACCGCCCTGAAAAATACAATGCTTTCAGAGCACAAACCGCAGAGGAACTTATCTCGGCATTTAACAAGGCCGCTTGGAATAAAGAGATAGGCGTGGTTGTTCTCACGGGCGCCGGCGATAAAGCTTTTTGTACCGGTGGAGATCAGTCCAGTCACGAAGGTGGCTATGACGGACGCGGCATTGTTGGTTTGCCGGTTGATGAGCTGCACACTATAATTCGTGATATTGCGAAACCCGTGATAGCTCGGGTACAGGGGTTTGCTATTGGTGGAGGTAACGTACTGGCTGTTTTAGCAGACTTAACCATTGCCTCAGAGAACGCGGTGTTCGGACAGGTGGGTCCTAGAGTCGGTTCTGTCGATCCTGGTTACGGTACGGCTTATCTAGCGCAAGTGGTAGGCGAAAAGAAAGCGCGGGAAATCTGGTATCTGTGTCGTCGTTACTCAGCGCAAGAAGCATTGGAAATGGGACTTGTGAACAAGGTTGTACCTGTGGACCAATTGGACGCAGAAGTAGCCCAATGGTGTAGTGAAATTCTTGATAAAAGCCCAACAGCTATCTCTCTTGCGAAGAAGTCTTTCAACGCTTCTACGGAGCATATTCGTGGCATCTCCACTATGGGTATGCAAGCACTAGCTCTATATTATGATACGGATGAATCGAGAGAAGGCACCGCGGCCTTTGTGGAAAAGCGCAAGCCTAATTTCAGAAAATTCCAAAAGTAATCCCTATTATTATTTCTATAAAAAGGTAAACCGGCCAATGGATTTTAATTTCACATCAGAACAAAATAGCATTTATGACACTGCCCTTCGTTTTGCCAGAGAGGAGTTAGCCCCTCTCTATCAAAGTAATGAAGTAGCGGGTTGTATCGATGTGAGTGTGCGTAAAAAATTGGCCGCTTTAGGGTTTATCTGTAGCGAATTACCCGAGGAATTGGGGGGTAGCAATCAAAACTTTGTCACCGTGGGTCTTATCATAGATGCTTTATCTCAGGGGGACTTTAATGTGTCCTACCTCGTTCTGCTTGCTTCACTGAATGCGCAGATCATTCATCAACATATGAATGAACAGTATGCGAAGGAGTGGTTGGTGGGTATGACAAAAGGCGAGATTATTACTGCTCTCGCATTAACGGAGCCAGATCATGGCTCCGATGCCGCAAACATTCAGTTAAAGGCAGAAAAACACGGTGACCATTACATTCTCAATGGTGAAAAAACATCAATATCCATGGCTGACCAAGCAGATGCCGCTATTGTTTTCAGCAGGACTGGCAGCATTGAAGATGGTGCCCATGGGATTTCTGCTTTCTTAGTTGCATTGGATAGCCCTGGCATTAGCCGAACTCGATTCAGTGACATGGGTGAAGTCCCTATCGGTCGTGGCTCAATCTTTTTTGAAAACGTCAAGGTTCCAAGGACTCATTTAATCGGTGCTGAAAACAAAGGCTTTACACAGGTCATGCAAGGATTTGATTTTAGTCGAGCGCTGATAGGATTGCAGTGTATCGCCACCGCGCAACAGACTTTGAAAGAAACTTGGAAATACATTAGCGAGCGCAAAACCTTTGGGCAGCCGCTCTCAAATCATCAAGGCGTTAGTNTCCCCCTCGCGGAGCAAGAGACTTATCTCTATGCTGCAAGGGATCTTTGTTATAAGACTTTATGGCTTAAGACTGCGGGTAAACCTCATACTAAAGAAGCGGCTATGNGCAAGTGGTGGGCACCAAAAGCGGCCTATGACACGATATACCAGTGTCTGCTTAGTCATGGCCATTCAGGATATAGCAAAGACCTCCCCATAGAGCAAAGATTAAGAGATGTGTTGGGGTTACAAATAGGCGACGGTACGGCCCANATTATGAANATGGTAATTGCCCGNCATAGTATTAAAGAANATGCCTAGCCTTGAAGNGTATTGAAATTGTAGTTNTACGAAGATATTCCTATATGCAAGTATGAGAAGACTCTCATACCGATGCCTCAGTGTTTACAAAAATTGACAAATATCACGAATCTTGTCGCCCCATAGACTTATAATTTGATACACTCCGTTTCCCAATTTGTACTGATGATTCTTGATCCACCGATTGTACCGTTCGAGCCCAATGAAGATATTACGGGTGGCACGTTTTTCATGGAATTGAAAATCAAAGGATATNACTCACAATAGCTGAGTGTCTGAGCCAGGAAGTGTATATATGCGTTCGATCGATGACTACAATGTTTTTACCCAATTGTTCAAGAAATTTAGTGTAAAGAAGGTTACCACCCATTCCCAATCTGAAGATATTGCTTCTATTCTAGCTAAATACCCGAAACTATTAATCGCAATGAATCATGGGCCTGTCACAGGCGGTGGACATGTCATTAGTGCTTTATATGATATTTTGTCGAAAAATGGAGGGGATAACCGAACTCCACTTTGGATCGTGNGGAAGCACTTTTATACCCTCCCAGTGGTAAGGCATATGATTCGTTGGTTTACGCAATTACCAACGCATATGGAGATGGAGGGGCTATTACAAGTCTTTAACAAGGATGAGAGTCGTGACTTGCTGGTTCTACCAGAAGGAGAGCTCTGTTTTTTTGGAAACGGTGCTGATATTCAGCCGTTTATGAGCCCCAAGTTTGTTGAGTTGGCTATTCGTTCTAATGTGCCTGTTTTGACCGTTACGCATTACGGGCTGCACCCGGTGATTAAGGTGATAGATTTAAGTGGCTGGAAGGCAAAATTACTTAAACCCATATTGCCTAGCGAAACTGCCCGAAATTTAATTGAAAGAAACGGTATTATGAATTTCCCCACGGGCCTACCGGGTAAACTTGATGAACTGCAATTTAGTTTTAAGTTATACCATCCTAGTATTTCCGCCGAGGAACTCTCTGAGGATCTCGGGGAACGTCATGAACAGCTAATGATAGAATCTGCAGCAGTGCGAGATATCATGATTAAGGCTGTGGTTTCCATGAGTGGTGCTGGTCGTATAATGAAGGAAGTCGACTTGAGCCGGGTATTGGATGAGCCTGACAAAACTGATGAAGCGGCCTAGCATTAAAAAAAATCAAATGGGCCAACCACCTAGCTCCTGCCATCGATTTACTATTTCGCAAAACAGTTCGGCTGTTTTCTTGGCATCGTAAATGGCTGAATGGGCATCTTCCCCATTAAATTCAATATGGGCTGCGGCGCAGGCTTTTGCTAGTACTGTCTGCCCATAGGCCAAACCCGCTAAAGACGCCGTATCAAAGCAGGTAAAAGGATGGAACGGGTTACGTTTTAAATCTGCTCGTGCCACCGCTGCTGAAAGAAAATTGTGGTCAAAAGAGGCATTGTGGCCCACCAGTATTGNACGGCTACACTTATTGTCTTTCAGCCCTCGGCGAATCCCCTTAAAAATATCGGTCAATGCTTCGCTCTCGGATACAGCTCCTCGCAAGGGNTTGTGTGGATCTATTCCGGTAAATTCCAGNGCAGCCTTCTCAATATTAGCGCCCTCAAAAGGGTCTACGTTATGGAAAAAACAGTGATGAGGGCGTAAGAGTCCTTGGTCGTCCATTTCAACGGTGACAGCCGCGATTTCCAATAAGGCATCTGTGGCTGCGTTAAATCCCCCTGTTTCTACATCCACAATAACGGGATAAAAGCCTCTAAAGCGCTCGGCTAAAGGTGTTTTTAGTATCGGTAAATCTAAGCCATCGGTCATGAATATTCAGCGCTTAAGTCGTGGAAAATTAGAGATTGTCTTAAAAACTTACGGATATCCCGCAATGCTATCGTAATGTTTGCACTAAGCATAGACTTTCCAGCGGCTTCAAGTTGAGTTGAAAGCTCAAATTAGCTAAGAAGTAGCTCAAGTTCGGGCTCAAACTGACGACAATACTAGTATACAAACCACTAGCGAAAACCCCTTGGCCTCCAATGTAATAGGATGGCCAGTGCAGAGGTACGTGATATTGATCAAAACGACGAGNATAACACTATTTACCCTTATTCTAGTCTTCGTGGTAGTCGGTGTTTTAGTGACTGAACAGCATGCAGAAGCACACATCTATGACACAAGATTGGACACGGCCACCTGGGTTGTGGAGCCGAGTCGATTGGAGTGTCGATTATGGCAGGGTATCCCGAGTTATGGACGTGCCGTGTTTGCCAATCGGGCGGGTGATCGGCAGCGTTTCTTTTTAAGTTCTCGGCGCCAAGTCGTCACTGAGGGTAAAGTCATTCTTGAGTCTCTGCCGCCTGACTGGATGCATGATGTAAAGTCTCAGAAAATTGCCGAGGTGGATGGCGCTTTAGGAGTGGTGCCGTTGTTAATACAGCATGATTTGTCCTCTAAATTATTAGATGAATTGGAAGAGGGCATGTCACCTCGAATCACTCATCCCGGCTGGCGTATGGACCATAAAGTGGAGGTTCAAATGACTTCGGTTAATTTTACCGAAGCCTATCAGTCCTATCTTGATTGCACCCACGCCTTGTTGCCGCACAACTTTGACCAATTAGAACGATCCAGTATCCATTTCGATAGCGGTAAGACCTTTATTCGCAAGAAATTCAAAAAACGAATGAAAGAGTTAGCAAATTATATAATGTACGATCCGGATATCGAAAGCTTTGTGATAGACGGGCATACCGACGACGTGGGTCGAAAAGGACCTAACTGGGAGTTATCCCAAATGCGGGCGGAGCGTGTAAAGGACTACTTGCTTAGCATAGGCGTTGATGAATCCATGCTTGTGATTCGCTACCATGGTGAGACACGACCAAGAGTGAAAAATATCAATCGCGACAACAGGGCAATTAACCGACGAGTGACTATCAGATTAGATAAGGTAATTCCGACCCCGGGTTTGCTCTGATCCGAGGATATGGCAGGTGCTACAAGACCTAGCTGCAACACTTTCAGTGTGAGCAATAAACAACCATTTCTGTGGCTGGCTAGTTATACATATTTAATGAAAATGCCCCCTTAACCCTGTAGAATGTTGCCT
>JAESQG010000318.1 GCA_016765265.1 Pseudomonadales bacterium
CAAACACGCCAGTGACTTTCCGGTATACATAATCAGCTCCACCACTGTGATCGGAAGTCACCTCTACTGCACCTAATGGGTCGTTCCCCCACTGTGCGACTGATTCGATATTGACTAAGTCTACGCTACTGGCTCCTTCCTCAAAATGGGATAGNGAACAAATCACTGTTACTNGGAAGCCATTGAGATCCCCCTCATTCANAGTAAGCAGATTTTNTCCATCACAANCACCTATAGTCGCTTGATAGCGNCCCCACTCTAAGCCGCTTTGTGCTGCCAAGGTTGCTCTAGTACTTTGAATGCTCATACTGTTGCTTACTGATTGTGACAACGACAAATTCATCATCGTCATTACCATCGCCGCGAGTACCACAATGACAAAGAGGACGGTCATTAACATAAATCCGTTAGGCTTTACTAAAGCGCTTTTCAGCAAATTTGAATTACAGTTCATTGCTAACCTGGACCTGTCGCATGACGCTGATGCTCTCTTTATTTTGCGCCGCTGATGTAATAGTAGATTTAGCTTCAGAGAGTGTCAGTAAAAGAGTCGCTACGCCAGCCGCTGTTGGCGAATTCTTCTTATATAAAAACTGACAATCAGTCACTGAATTCACTAATAAGTTGGAATCAGTAGTCTTTGGTATAGCCGTAGTTTGTACNGCNCTAACCGGATAATTCACATAACGATGNACTGNGTGCGTGCTAAGATCACAGCGATAGGTGATGGGGGTATCATTCACATAAAACCATTTCTGCAAAAACCCACGCCCCTTCGGATCAAACTGAAAAGCGCTTGAAAGCGAAATACTTTGCTCAACTCCTACTTTTTTCTGCGCGTTATTTTGGGAATCGATTACGACCTCAGTCACGGAAATTTTAGTTGTAGCGGGTGTAATAATCCCCCCTGTTCCCGACACAGCTGCCGCGTACAATTTATCTGCGCTCTCACTATTAACCACAATCCGACTATCCGCAGATAGTGACCCAATGCTCCCCAGAACATTGAACGCACTGTCTGCGCTCTGCGGTGACAGTGCCGTGTCATCCCTATCCAGCACATCGCTAGTATAACGATAGCGACCTCTAGCGGAGGCGTGTAACAGCTCCAGACTAACTATATTCCCACTCTGAACAACTCTGACGCTATTNGGCACCGCAGAACCCAAATCCCGTGACATTTGCATTAGTGCTGATTCTGCTATTGACACCAGTTCAGTTCGACGAGACAGATCTTCAAAAGCGTGCAGAGGTAATACCAGTGCTCTAAATACAATAGTCGACAGCAATCCAGCGATCACTATCACCATAACAAATTCGATTAAAGTAAACCCCGCGTTCGCTCTTTTCAATCCAGCACCCGGTACACNCTTAACNGAGCCAACGCACCAGTAGTGGGGTTAGCTCCATGATNNACNGATACTGTTATTCGTAGCGCAGCGTCACTAGGCACTTGACTTCCTGGNGGGCCTAAGTTGTCTGTGGGGGTAATACTGACCTCTAATGAATATTGATTAAATTGCTTCAAAGTAGATCCAAACTGATCCCTNACNACTGTATCTGTCCAAGGNATGTAGTGACAGATATGACTAAAGTNGGTGCGGCCACCGGGCTTTCGCANCGGNGGGCAATCGGCTAAAGGTGAAAATTTCTTAGCTTGGATTTCAGCTATGGTGGACTGTGCTATAGCCAAAGCTTGAGTTCGCAACAGAGGGTCTGCACTACGCCGACTTATTTCACTACTAGCGGAGTAGACTCCAAGCACCGCGATATTTAACACGACAATAGCTACCACTAATTCAATAANTGTAAATCCACTTTCAACGGCTCTTATGTTTCTATGAGCCGCGTAGTTATGAGNCNCGTAGTTATGANCNNNGTAGTTATGATCTATAGACAAAACCAGTTCCACATTCAATATTCAGGGTNCGACTCGATGCCCCCACAAACAAGATAGAAATCGTTGAATACTCNCCACCGTCGGCGCTACANGCCCATCCTTGAGGGTAAAATATGATAGTCGCGGCAGATACGACGATACCTGGGGGGAATTCACTACTACTAGAAACAAAAGGGTCAACAACATTCTCCGTAAATAATGCTGCACCGTCTTTTCGGCAATTTACATCTCTCTTTAACTCAAATGAAGTATGGCCTATGGAAAACTGAACGGCACAGCCTCTGGCCATCGCGACCTTCTGAGCATAGCGCGCTGCCGATAACGTGTCCTCAAACACCCACCTTTCATCAAAAACATCAGTGGATAGTAAGTTGCCTGCTGTTGCCGTTAAGGCACCAGCTATTACAATCACACCCACTAATTCGATCAAGGTGAAGCCTTTCGACGAATCCNTAAATTTTTTCATTCCCTACTCAAACGTAAAACGGACAGCCGANAAAGTNTAGACTAGCATCTCACCTTACTAAATTTTGGCGTCCCACCGGTTACTGCCTCACGATAGGTAAAACTACAATTTCCGTTGAAATGTGTCACCGTCATTGTTGCTTGAGCTGCATCATCGTCAATAACAGTAAAGCCATCTAGGTTGGAAGCATCACTAACAGTACCCGCATCAGCATCATCTCCNCTGGGATAACCATTTATCAGTGTTATAACAGTAGGTCCTTCTAAGGTCACTGTCTCACTTGTGCCCCCATCGGCTAACCATGAAGCATGGACAATCCCCGCAGCAGACTTCACCGCAGCTAAACCTCCTCTTGTTGCCGCCAGCTCGGCTTCGTTGCTCATGTCAGAAAATCTCGGTAAAGCAAATGCAGATAACACCCCGAGTATTACAATCACCATTATCAATTCAATTAAGGTGAATCCACACTGGACAGCTGGCTGGCGAAGGATTTTAACTGACTTCATAACACGTTTCCTTTACTCAAACATTTTCTAATAATNTACTCACGCACCATTGTCTCCAACGGNTTTGTCCCCAGNGTTTTTGTCTCGGACGTTTTTGTCTCGAACNNTACGGGACCTTGCTCTTAACGTATCAGCACTAGGTGTTACATGATGGTCGTATTACATGATGGTCGTATCACATGATGGTCGTCGTTACAACACCTTCATCCGCGTCGTAGCGAATACTATTCGCCGCACTATCTTTCTGATAGGTAAAAAGGCAATCTATATTTTGTCCGTTGACATCTGCTACGGCAGTCACCAGATAGTCTGACCCCATTTCAACGGCTACTGAAGGCGCCCCTCCTTGCAATAAACCTTGCCATACTTCGATACACTGATTTTCATTCATAATAGAACTGTTTTCCAATCCGGATGCACCCCGCGGCCAGCCTTCAATCGTCATGTTAAGATTTTCATTACCAAAAGCTACCAAATCATCAATATCATCGCCCTTGATATGGCCATTGGCAATCCACTGCGCATGGGCCAATGCTACTGCAGCCGCAATCGCACCACCGGCACCGCTCAACGAGTCCTCATGGGCACTTTCATTCGCACTCATAAAATGGGGTAAGGCAGCAGCGGCCAGTACGCCTATAATGGCAATCACCACGACTAACTCAATTAAAGTGATTCCTTCCAATAACTTTTGGTCTCTAGTTAATTGGTTCCGAGCACCAACACTACAAAACCTGATTCTGGAAAACTGCATCTTGCCTCTCCGACTACAACCGGATCAAACCCTATGGACTCTTTAATAACTATCCGAATGTAATATTCTTCTAGTTTTAGTGTAGCTGGGTTCCCTATTCTGTCACCACTTCATGAGGGCGCTAACGCCTGATTAAAGCGTCTAAACACTTATTAAATCTCACAATTATCTAATATAAAAAACAATATTAAAGAGCCCGTTTAGCTAGAACCTAGCCTGACATTAAGGGTGCCCGAAACCGATCATTCTATCCGATGTCCTGCTACGGATCCCAACTCCCACATAGGCAAGAAAATACCAAGCGCTAAGATCAATACCAGCAGACCTACAAACAAAAGCAAGATGGGCTCTATCCAGTCACCCAACCGTTTCAGATCATAATCGATTTCTTGCTCATAGAACTCAGCCACTTCAATTAGCATCTCATCCATTTGCCCCGTGGCTTCGCCCACTCCCATCATCTGGATTACCAAGGGCGAAAACATTTCCGTCGCCAGTGCTGTACGCGTAAATGTATCGCCTCTTTCGATGCCCGTATGCATATCCGCTATTGCCTTGCCCAAATACTGATTTCCCACCGCTTGAGCCACCACGGACAGAGATTGCAATACCGGAACGCCGGCACTCGCCAACATTGCGTAGACCCTCGAAAAACGCGCCAACATAATTCTTTTTAAAATCTCGCCGATCCAAGGGATATTCACCTTAAACCGGTCCCACTGATAGCGTCCTGTATCGCTCGCAATATACTGCATAACAACGGCAACTATCGTGATGGCTAGCCCTAATATCAGCCACCAGTAATCCACTACAAATGAAGAAGTTTGTACCAGTATCTTGGTATAAACAGGTAACTCTACCTTTGATCTAGCAAATATTTTCGCAAACTGGGGTACCACAGAAATATTAATAATAAATAGCGCAATAACGATGGCACTACTTACCATAATTGGATAGCGTGTTGCTTGTTTGATTCGTTTTCTAGTCTCACGCTCTAGCTCCATATGGTGGGCTACTTGTAAAAATGCCTCGTCTAACTTACCCGTATTCTCTCCTACATGAACCATGGATATAACGATGGGAGAAAATATTTTGGGGTGCTGACCCAAGGACGATGCTAGATTAACGCCTGACTCAAGACTTTTAAGTACATCTCGCAGCGCCTTTACCAAAGGCTGGCAACGAATAGATTCTGCTAAGCCTTGCAAAGCTTGCAACACCGGAATCCCTGCTTTGGTGAGTGCATACATTTGACGACTAAAAAGAATAAGATCCTCCAGCCTTACTTTCTCAATATTAAGCTTATCTTTTATGAAATCAAATACGTCAAATTGTTCAATGCGTGCCTCAACTGTAATAGGAACAATTCCTATAGACTGGAGTTCGTTCACCACGGATTGCACCGAGACCCCATCCAGTACTCCGTTAACGGGTAGCCCAGCACTGTTTCTACCTTGATATTGATATAGTGACATCACTCGACCCCCGTAGTCACATCATCTAAGGAAACCACTAATTTAAAGACTTCATCCATACTGGTGATTCCCAATTTAGCATAACGCAGCGCGCACATTGCCAGAGACTCAAAGTCAGTTTTTTCTCGCGCAAGGCGCGTAAACAAAAGAATATCATTAGCGCGTAACGCGTCCGCCAGATCAACATCTAGCTCCAATAATTCATATACTCCAATTCTGCCACTATAGCCGGTATTATTGCAGCGATGGCAACCTCGACCTTTCTTATAGACTTCATTTTCAAAGGCGCTAGATTCTTTTCCTGCGATCATTTTTATCCATACTCTTTCACTCTCTTTTGGCGATCTTTGATCACAACAATAGTCACATACCTTCCTCACTAATCGCTGTGCAACAATGGCTAACAATGAAGTCGCCACCAAAAATGGAAACGCCCCCATATCAATGAGTCGAATAGCCGTTTTTATCGCGTCATTGGTATGCAAAGTAGATAAAACCAAATGTCCGGTCATCGCAGCTCGAAGACCTATCTCTACTGTTTCTTGATCTCGCATTTCCCCGATAAGTACGATATCAGGATCCTGGCGCAAAGCGGAGCGTAGCACTCGGGTAAAAGTCAGTCCTACTTTTTCATTTATCTGTACTTGGGATACTCTAGGCAGCCTATACTCCACGGGATCTTCAGCAGTGATTATTTTCGTACCCGGTTTATTGAGTTTTTTTAAGGCGGAATAAAGAGTTGTTGTTTTTCCGCTACCGGTTGGCCCCGTTACTAGAATCATACCGTGAGGACGCTGTATTAACATTTCAAAGCGTTTTCTCATCACCTCAGGCATACCCAGTTGAGTTAAATCCAGAGCGCCATCTGTTTGGTCTAACAGGCGTAATACAACCGACTCCCCATAAGCAACTGGCATCGTGGAAACTCGAACATCGATATTGCGATGCCCCACTCGGATGTGAAATCGGCCATCTTGAGGTAGTCTTTTTTCGGAAATGTCCAGACCTGACATGATTTTTAAACGTAACACCAAAGCCGCTGCAGCTCGCTTTTCCTTCATTACTTGTTCTTGAAGCACCCCATCTATACGCTGCCGAATTCGTAATACCGATTCGTCTGGTTCAATATGTATGTCGGATGCTTTAGTTTGTACCGCATCTTCAAAAATGCTTTGTAGCAACCTAACCACAGGCGCATCACTGACATCAGTACCCACACCTAGTGCACTGAGATCAAAATCAACCGCTCCTTCAAGCTCGTCTTCCAGCTCACTGGCCAGGGAAGAAATCTCTTCCGTGTTTCGATATACCGCGTCAAACGCTAGAAGTAAATCACCTTCACGTACCACTGCGGGGTAAACCTGCTTCTTGAGTACTCTTTGCAGCTCATCGTAGGCGAAGATATCCATGGGGTCAGCCATCCCTATAAGATAGCCATCTTCTTCATTCGCTAATAGCATCGAACGAAAACGGCGGGCAGTAACCTCGGGTAATTGCTGAACCAGCTCGGTATCAAATTGAAAATGTTTTATATCGACAAAGGGAATTTTTAACTGCTCTGATAACAGCTTTAGCAGTTTGTCCTCCTCCACAAACCCGAGATCGATAATGGTCCGTCCTAATTTGCGGCCACTGTTTTTCTGATCGGCTAATGCTAGCTGTAATTGACTATCACTTAGCAAACCTTGCTGAGTGAGCATATCGCCTATCCGTAATTTCTTGGGTGACTCCATAATCGTTTTATTACTTAATCCCTGTATTACAACTTTATCCATTCCCTTTCTGTACTAAAGGTGTCTAATAGCAGGCTCACCCTCGCTTTGGGATATAGTCTCTGTTCATAGTCAACCGCTTGCCAGTAAACGGGCCAAGGCAGTTGTTCTATTGACTTCATATAAGTCACTATGCTCTGGTAACTCCCTTCAAACTGAAGATGTATCCTATGGCGATATATTCCTGTTTCGATTTCGCTATTTTCACCACGCTCTGTAACCACTACAGCCTTGATTGTTTTAAACTGCGTTAGCGTTATATTTTTTTTCTGATCAAACAACTTTCGTAACACCGTCACCATCTTTTCAGGCGCTATTAACGATGTTATACCCGCCTGCAATGTCTCATCGACTAATTCAATTTCTTTTAACAAGTCCACTAGCATTGCATTTGTAACTTGATCTGAGTTAAATGTGCCCTCAGCTTTTTGAACCACTAACTGGGTCTCTATATCAAGGGCTGATAAGCTCTCTGCTGAGGCTAGATTTACCAAATTTTTATGCCTTTCTAGCAATGGTTCCATCACTTGAATAAACCAAGCAAACAGTATCACTGAGCTACAAGCCATTAAACCAATCCATTTTTCTCGCTTAGTCACTGTATGTTGCAACCCTAGTCATTGCTCGCTCGTCCTCAAGCTAAACACCATTGAGCGACTGCTTTGTTTTTCACGATAAAGTTCCAGCATCTCAAAACGCCTGCCAACAAACGTAGTTTCATTGCTTAAATTAGCCAAATATTCGGGTAACTGTTTGGCCTTGAGCACCTCACCGGCTAGAGCAATACGCCTAGCACCTTCCGATATTCGAATCTCTCGCAATGTAAGCCCTGACACGCGGGCTCGTCTTAAACCCTCAAAGAATTTAGAATAACCTCCTCCATAACCTATTCTATTTTCCCCTAAAATATAAGTTACCCTAGTCTTTACGGCTAGAGTTTCTTTTGCACTTTTAATCCGCGCCGCTAGGTTTTCAGCTGCAGATGGTTTTAACGTTGACTTAAGCTTGGACTCCTGGAAAAGTGTCAATGCCGATTCAGCGCTTGCTTTCCTCATGGCAGCCACCTGCAGCTCAGACTCTGCCAGCCCAAGCTCCCAATAACTAATAGCAGTAACCCCGACTAGCAGCGAGACGAGTAGTGCTAAGTAGAACAGCATCCTGGCCGGCGACAGCCAGTCAACCGTAGGCTTTAACGCTTGAGGAAAAAGGTTAACCTGTTGCATGGGCTTAAATGTATCCGCCATTCAAGCTGCCTTCTGTCGCAAGGCTGCGCCTATGGCCGCGAAGCATTTCGCTTGCATGGCGGGAGAAGTATCACCCATCTCTAACTGACTCCCCAAATCGATACGATCCACTTTAACTTGTAGCATTTCGTCCAACAGATTTACCACTCCTGCAATATCCACAGAGCTTGGCGCTACCATCATATGGGTAATGATGCCCTTACCCAACTGGCTTTCGTAATAATCGAAGGAACGTTGCACCTCCAGCGCCAGTGTTTCAACTACCGGATCTCCACTATTGGTAAAACTAGCAATCTCCCTGACATCTATTTCTATTTTTCTACTCAAATAAAGGCGAGGACCCTCAGTCAGATTTATCGAACCACCCCCTTCCCCTAACATAAGGAGTCCAACACTATCGTCAGAGTTTTGTTGCAACAGAGCGGTGATATTGCGCAAACAAAGCTCCGAAATATCAATGGTCAATAAATTTAGGCCACATTCTTTGGCGCTACTCACATGTTTTTTTATGATATCTCGCGCCACAACCACTACATAAACCATCGCCGTCCTTCCCCTAAAAGAGTCGCCGGGCAAAGGGAAAACATCAATAATCATATCGTCCAGTGACTCATGCACTAAATCCTTAACTTGCCACCTCATCGCTTGCCTTAATTCTTGTGGCGCAACATTGGGTGCTTCCACTAATAGCAACTGGTATTCAGAAGGATGCAGCACTAGGTTGCAGGAATGTCCCATTAGTTTGTGTTTAGCCACAGCATCGCGTAAGGCGTCTTTTTGTTTGAGAAACTGATCTTCTTCGTAATACTCGCAAACAGATAGTTTATGCAGTTTATGGTGAGACTCCTCGATTTTGGCCAGTGCGAACCCGTTTGGGCCTATTTCTATAGAGACCAAGCCGTTTTTACGTTTCCAAGAATTGGCGAAACCACCAAATGTCCACTTACCCACCGGGCTCTCCTACGTTACGATTCGACTGTGCTATGAATCAACTGTGCTATGAATCAACTGCGCTACGAATAAACTAAGATACACATTACAACCAAGACACGATTTGCTTTTTTGTGTCATATCTTCTCTGGATACAAAATGCTATTGTTCATCATTCATTGTTCATCGTTCACCTAATTAAGAAGAGCCTCGCTAGACCTAGCTCTTAAATAAAGCTTAGCCGAATTAAGAGATTACGCTTAACGAGGAGACCAGCGAACGTACCAAAATTAGCTATGATACATATCGTTCTTTATCAACCTGAAATACCGCCTAATACAGGCAATATCATCCGTCTTTGTGCAAACACGGGTAGTAAGTTACACCTCATTCGTCCATTGGGGTTTGATTTGAGCCATAAGAAATTAAGGCGGGCGGGGTTAGATTATAGCGAATGGTCTGCCATGGAAATTCACGATAGCTATGAGGATTTTTTAGGGAAGCTAAAACCAAAACGGATATTCGCCTGCACCACAAAAGCGACTAACGCACACAGCTCCGTCTCATTCGAAGAAAACGATGTCCTCATTTTTGGACCGGAAACCAGAGGATTACCCTCAGAAATATTAAACCAGTTCCCCCGTGATCGCTGGCTTAGACTACCTATGGTAGAAAGCAGCCGTAGCTTAAACTTGTCAAATGCGGTAGCCGTCTTTGTTTACGAGGCTTGGCGCCAACAAGAATTTGTTGGCGGGAGATAATGATCACTTGAGTTGATGAGACTAGTGTTTAGCGGCTGTTTCTGCTTCTTTATTCGCTTGTTCCGTCTTGCGTTTGACGGCTTCAGCATAGAGCGCATCAAAATTAACAGGCGCTAATAGTAGCTGAGGAAAACTCCCTTTGCCGACAATATCAGACACCGCCTCACGGGCATAAGGGAAAAGTATATTGGGGCAATAGGCTCCCAAAATTTGTTGCATTTGTTGCGCAGACACACCGGCAATCAAAAACAGACCCGCTTGCTGAATTTCAACAATAAAAGCAATCTCGTTTTTATTCTTTACGGTCACCGTCATTGACAGAACGATTTCATAAATATCGCCTTCAACTTTTTCACTCTTATTATTTATCTCAAGATTTATTTCCGGCTTCCACTCTGACTTAAATACTTCAGGTGCTTTGGGCGCTTCAAATGAAAGATCTTTAATATAAATTCGTTGCAGTCCAAATTGTTGATTAGGCTGTTGAGCCGCTTTCTCGGTCATGGGGTTTTCCCTTTAAAAAGTTACTACTCTATATTGCCTATTCTGCGTTGCTACTCTTATTTACTACGATAGCCACGAGTATTTACTACGATAGCCACGAGTATTTACTACGATAGCCTCGAGTGCCCTATAATCCTAGCAACCCATCTAATTTATTTTGCTGTTCAAGAAGATACAATTCATCGCAGCCGCCAATATGCTCATCACCAATCCAAATTTGCGGAACAGTGTAGGCGCCACTTTTCTCTTCCATTTCCATACGTCGCTGGTGATCAGAGTCCACTGGGATATCGGTAAATTCCACACCCTTTGATTCCAGCAACCTTTTAGCCTGAATACAATAAGGACAATAGCGGGTTGAATATAGAGTGACATTCGCCATTATTTTTTCACCATTTATTTCTTTATAATCATTTTTTCACAAGCGGCAGGCCATCTGCCAGCCAAGAACCTATCCCGCCCGTTAAACGTCTAACGTCACCAAATCCATCACCACGCAGGGTTTTCCCCACGGTGCTGGAGTGTTGCCCCATTTTACATACAATCACAATGGGCTTGTCTTTATGGTGGCTCAATTCTCCCAGTCGGGTCTCAATACTGGCAAAAGGTATGTTGACCGCCCCTGTGATGTGTCCGAGCCTAAAGTCCTTTGCATCCCGTACATCCAGTACCACCGCATCCTCGCGATTAATCAACGTAGTCAACTGCGTTGAGGACACCCCCACTCCACCCCGACGACTTTCGGTCACCACCAGCGCGGTAATCAAACCACCCAGCAAAAGGGCGAGTTCCCAATGATTGAGGACAAATTCCAGTATTTTTTCCATAAGCTAATAACTTCGTGTGCGGTTTGTAGGATTTTCAATAAAACATGAACTAAAAAATAGGCGTCACGAAGTATACACGTCTAAAGACTCTGCTTGAACCCAAAGACTGTACTTCCACACAAAGACTGTATTTCAACACAAAGACGGTTCTTCAACACAAAGACGGTACTCGAACCCAATTATGTTTGCCCCGATAACACGACGGACCGAAGCAAATTGGAATTACCCTAACTACGGCGGTACAATGGCTGCTCTTAAACCCAGCGAACGCCCCTAATTTGGTTCCGGTAGATCTATGGCAAAATCAATAACCTTGACTAATAATTAGTACCGATGGCTACTACAAATTAACACCCATTCACTCTTGCTACGCCAATTGAGTCAGTCTATGCCCCAAGCTAAAAAGCCTCACATACTCCTCATTCTTGACGGATGGGGTCACAGTGAAACATCTCAATCTAATGCCATTAAAGCAGCAAACACTCCCTTCTGGGACACATTGTGGAGTGAGTACCCACATACTTTGATATCCACATCTGGCAAAGAGGTAGGTCTTCCCGAGGGGCAAATGGGCAACTCTGAGGTGGGACATATGAATCTGGGAGCGGGACGGGTGGTATATCAAGACTTCACTCGAATTACCAAATCTATCGAGGACGGAGACTTCTTCCAAAACCCTATATTAAAAACGGCAAGCAGCACTGATAAAGCAGTACACATTATAGGTCTTTTGTCCCCAGGTGGAGTCCACAGTCATACAGATCATATCAATGCAATGGTGGAACTGGCAGAACAAAATGGTGCGCCAAAGGTGTATGTCCACGCATTCCTAGACGGTCGTGATACTGCGCCCAAAAGTGCGGAATCCTCCCTGGCCGAAACCGATGGCCTATTAAAGCAAAAAGGAATCGGTCGGGTCGCCAGTATAATAGGGAGGTATTACGCGATGGACAGGGACCAACGCTGGGATCGCGTTGAAAAGGCCTATCGTTTACTCACTGAAGCCGTTGCAGAGCACACCGCCACAGATTGCATCGCTGGCTTGAAAGCGGCCTACGATCGCGGGGAGACCGACGAATTTATCAGCCCTACCCTAATCCCTGACATTGATGGCCAAGTAGCCACCATTGAGTCGGGCGACACGGTTATCTTTATGAACTTTCGTGCCGATCGAGCGCGAGAAATCACCAGAGCCTTTGTAGAGCCACACTTTTCTGGTTTTAAGCGACGAAAAACACCCGCGTTGAAAGATTTTGTGATGCTTACCCAATACGCCGATGATATCCACACCAGCTGCGCCTACACCCCTAGCCAACTGACTAATGTTTTTGGTGAACATATGGCAAATTTAGGCAAGACGCAGCTGCGCATAGCTGAAACAGAAAAATACGCTCACGTCACTTTCTTTTTCAGTGGTGGGCGAGAGGCATTATTTGAAGGCGAAGACAGAATACTGGTTCAATCGCCAGAGGTAGCGACCTATGATCTGCAACCTGAAATGTCAGCCCCCGAACCCACACTCAAATTGGTAAAAGCGATAAAGAGTGGGCAATATGACACTATCATTTGCAATTATGCCAACGGCGATATGGTGGGCCATACGGGTAAATTCGATGCGGCAGTCAAGGCAGTAGAAGCAGTGGATAAATGCCTGTCTCAGGTGGTAGCAGCCGTTGAAGCAGTAGGTGGCGAATGTCTTATTACCGCCGACCATGGTAATGCCGAGCAAATGACTAATCCCACCACAGGTCAACCCCACACAGCGCATACCTGTGAACCCGTACCTTTAATTTACGTGGGCACTAAACGTCAGGGCACATCGCTCTCATCAGGTGGTGCTTTATCAGATATAATCCCTAGTTTGCTGGACCTGATGGGCATAGAGCAGCCTGAGGAAATGACGGGGCACTCTTTAATCACTTCAACTTTGTAACTAACACAATTCTATGAGACTGCTACTAACCCGCATTCAGCTTGTTGCGGTAATCCTCCTAATGTGCCTGTGCACTCTCGCACTTTGCACCAACACTCATGCAAAACAACCCTCTCTACGAGAAACTCAGGAAGAGTTGTCCAAAGTAAAAAAACGCATCGATGCAGTCAAAAAAGCGATACGAAAACAATATACCAAACAATCAAAGGTTCAAAAAACGCTAGAGAAAACTGAAGTCTCCATAGGCAAGATCAATAAAAAACTTAAAAAGGTGTCGAGAAATTTAAAGAAAAGTGAAAACAAAATCCGCGAACTAAAACTGGAAAATAAAGCCCTACAGCTAGCTAAAGCCAGCCAGCAAGTGGCTCTAGCAGAAGACCTTAGAGTTTCCTATACCCAGAGGCGACAAGAACATATTAAGTTGCTGTTAAACCTGCAGCAACCGGAAAAATTCTCTCGAATGATGCGCTACTTTGACTATTTCCATCAAGCTCGAGCACAACGTATCGCTGGATTTAAAGCGACACTACAAAAAATAGTCGATATTGCCACCAACATGGAAGCTGAAGCGCAACAGCTAGAGCGATTAGGCACCGCTCTAAACAAACAACAAATGCAGCTCAAGGACACTCGAAAAGAAAGAAAAAAAGCGCTGACTACAGTCAACGCCACTCTAAAAACTAAAGATGCAAAACTCAATCAGCTGAAAACCAATCAGTTACAACTCGAAGACCTATTGACGAGAGTGCAAAAAGCCCTAGACGATCTCCCTGCCTACGTTGGTAAAACCACTTTTTATTCTCGAAAAGGAAAACTGAAGTGGCCCACCAAGGGCCGACTCTCACATCGATTTGGCAGCCGACGAGCATGGGGAAAACTAAAATGGCAAGGCATTGTCATAAGAGCGCGGGCGGGAAATCCCGTCAAAGCAGTCCACCATGGACGGGTGGTTTTTTCAGATTGGTTGATCGGCTTTGGACTACTCACCATTATCGATCACGGGGGCGGCTACATGAGTCTCTATGGCCATAATGAATCATTATTGAAAGAGTCCGGAGAGTGGGTTGAAGCTGGCGATATACTGGCCACCGTAGGCAACAGCGGCGGCAGAGACGAATACGGCTTATATTTTGAGATAAGACGTAAAGGCAAGCCTACCAATCCGACCCGTTGGATGGCGAAAAAATAATTTCATTCCGCCTATTTAGGGAATGCCCTTACTTCGCTAGCGTCCATATCGGTGCTAGAGTGTAAGTAATCTGCTCTATTTTAATTTAGCTAATGATGGTGACTACATTCCGCTGGCACCAGGAGACATCGATGAACCGCGCTTCCATTATCCACACTACTCGTTATTGGCTACCACTGCTATTTCTCTTCAGTATTGCCTCTGCTACTGCTACTAGCGCCGACACTGAGCAACCACCCACCGAACTGCCCTTGAATGAAATACGGGTTTTCGTAGACATTTTTGACCGCATCAAAAAAGCCTACGTTGAAGAAGTAGATGATCGCACTCTGCTAGAAAATGCTATTAAGGGCATGCTCTCAGAACTAGACCCTCACTCAGCCTACTTGGACCCAGACGCATTTAAAGACTTGCAGATCAGTACCACCGGTGAATTCGGCGGCCTAGGCATTGAAGTAGGCATGGAAGATGGATTCGTTAAAGTGGTGACCCCCATTGATGATACGCCTGCCCAAAAAGCCGGTGTGATGGCAGGCGACTTAATTATTAAACTTGATAACCAACTAGTAAAAGGGCTTTCGCTGAGCGAAGCTGTAGCCTTAATGCGCGGTAAAGCGGGTGCCCCGATACTGCTCACAGTCGTACGCAAGGGCCATCCCCAGCCCATCGAAATTGAAGTTATTCGCGCTATCATTCAGGTAAAAAGCGTTCGCAGCAAATCCATCGAAGACGGCTACGGATATGTACGCATCACGCAGTTCCAGGTCCACACGGGCGACGACCTTAACGACGCCCTCACCAAACTTAACTCTCCGGAACAACCGCTCCATGGGCTAGTACTAGATCTTCGCAACAATCCAGGCGGTGTATTGCAGGCGGCCGTTGATGTATCGAATACATTTTTAGACGAGGGTCTAGTGGTCTACACCAGCGGTCGTTTACCCACTTCTGAAATGCGCTTTAATGCTACACCAGGAGATAAAATTAATGGACTGCCATTAGTGGTGTTAGTCAATGGCGGATCGGCATCCGCATCTGAAATTGTTGCCGGCGCTCTGCAAGATCATCAACGAGCAATCATTATGGGAACGAACACTTTTGGTAAGGGCTCCGTGCAAACGGTTCTACCTCTGCATAATGAGCGAGCGTTGAAATTAACCACAGCCCGCTACTACACCCCCAAGGGCTCATCCATCCAAGCCCAAGGTATCATCCCGGACATCATCGTAGATGCGGCCAAAATTACCCGACTCGAAAATCGTAGCGACCGTTTTCGCGAAGCAGACCTGCGCGGCCATTTAGAAAATAGTAACGGCAAAAAAGAGAAGCGAGGAGATAAGAAAAAAAATAAAAAGGGTGAACCTCCGGAGCCTAAAACACTGGCGGAGCGAGATTACCAGCTATACGAAGCGCTAAACTTATTAAAAGGATTAACCATCGCCAAACAAGCCTACTCCGGCAATACCAGCCGCAATAAATTCGGCGTTAAGAGTGCAGGAATTGGTGATGCAGAAGATGATAACTCCAAAACGAATAAGACAAACTTGGATAGCAAGCACGAGAAATAGCCCAAGAGTACGATGACCTGCCATACTCAGCGGATCTCAGGGCAACAAAACTAAAGACAGTAAAGCATTACTTTATGTTTCAAACCAAGCGACAAGTTAGCTCTACATTTATAGTGTCCATCTATCTGGCCCTAAGCTGTTCATCTGCCTGGGCTGATTTACTGGCACCAAATCCCCGAGTCACTATCATTATCGACGATATAGGCAACAACCTGGCACTGGGCAAACTCGCCGTGCAACTTCCTGGGGAGGTCACCTGCGCCATTATGCCTTACACACCCAACGGCGCTAGACTCGCTAAACTAGCCTTCGAAAATGGCAAACAAGTCATTTTACATGTACCGATGCAAAGTCACGATACCAAACGTAAACTCGGGGCAGGGGCGCTATTAATCTCCATGGAAGAGAGGCGCTACCGACGCACGCTAGTCAACGCCCTAAAGTCTGTTCCTCATGTATCTGGACTCAACAACCACATGGGTAGTCTACTCACAGAACATCGCCAACCCATGACTTGGCTAATGCACGAGTTGAAAAAAAGAGGGCTCTATTTTATCGACAGCCTCACCAGTCCCGACTCAGTTGCTAGACAAACCGCCTTGAGCCTTGGCGTACCCAGCTTGACCAGAGATGTATTTTTAGATAATAATCAATCCATCGAAGCTATCGATAAGGCGTTTCAAAAGCTGCTCAGAGTAGTGCGACTTAAGGGTTACGCCATCGCTATTGGCCATCCTTATCCCACAACTCTCCGCTACCTAAAAGAGGCAATTCCGAAACTTGAACAGCAAGGTATTAGTTTGATTAGCGCGTCAACCATGATCGCAGGCCCTGATCCAGCTAACTGGAAAAAATACGCCTCCAATTATGAAATGGACTAATCATCACCACACTAATCATCGAAAAAAGTAATCATGAGTAAATACTGGAGCAAACTGGTCACTCGGCTGGAACCTTATGTACCCGGAGAGCAACCCCAAGACCAGCAATATATAAAACTAAACACAAACGAAAACCCTTATCCGCCATCGCCCAAAGTATTAGCAGCACTAAAGGAATCTATTGATGGTAGCTTAAGGCTTTATCCTGATCCTAATAGCTCGCAACTAAAGCAAGCGATTGCGGAATATTATAAAGTGGCTATAGAAGAGGTATTCGTGGCCAATGGTTCAGACGAGGTACTGGCTGTCACCTTTCAAGCCTTTTTTACGAACGATAAACCATTGCTATTTCCCGATATTTCATACAGTTTTTATGAAGTGTATTGCAAACTTTATGATATCGACGAGAAAAGAGTTCCGCTAGACGCAGACCTGTCGATTAACTTGGATCATTATTCTATTGAAAACGGCGGCGTCATTTTCCCCAATCCCAATGCCCCTACGGGCAAAGCCCTACCCCTCTCAGCCATAAAGAAATATCTGGAAGAGAACAATAAAACGGTGGTGGTAGTTGATGAAGCCTATGTAGACTTTGGCGCTGAAAGCGTCATCCCTTTAACAAAAATATATCCCAACTTGTTGTCGATTCAAACTTTCTCTAAATCTCGTTCATTGGCAGGGTCTCGCATCGGCTATGCAATTGGTAACAAAAGTCTCATCGAGGCCTTAGAGCGAGTCAAAAATTCCTACAACTCCTATACCTTAGACAAATTGGCACTCATCGCTGGCACGGTATCAATAAAAGATACAGACTACTTTCAAAAGACTGTTAACACCATTATCGCTACCCGAGAGGAAACCATCACACAACTACAGGCCCTTAATTTCAGCATTATTCCGTCTTGCACCAACTTTGTATTTGCTCAACACAATAGCATCGATGCAGAAACCCTATACATGCAGCTAAAGGCAAGTGGCATATTAGTCCGGTATTTTAAACGAGACCGAATTGATAACTACTTAAGAATAACCATCGGCACCGACAATGAAATGAAAACGTTTGTACAACGATTAAATGAACTTATTCCTTAATCCGCACCGCCAGCACATCGCACCCAGCACCGTGTAATACCGAGTTTGCCGTCGAACCCAATAAAAGGCTCAAGCCATGGCGACCATGACTCCCTATCACAACCACATCAGCACTCTGATCGTCTGCAAGCTTATGAATCTCTTTCGCAGGGTTACCTACCAACAGGTATTGATTCTCTTCTGTACAACCGTATTCTGCCGCCAGCTCCTTCAAGGTCTGCTTCGCCTGGACCATCATATCATCTTGGATTTTTTGAAATTGTGCCGCAGTGGCACCATAGGACTCACCTAAGTAAATCGAATCCAAAGGCTGCAAAACATGTACCATACAAAAACGTCCATCAGGCGCTACCAACTTGGCCGCCCTATCCGTCACTTGCTTAGCTTCCGCAGACAGGTCCACCGCAACAATCACGTGATTATAAGCTGACATAATGACTTTCTCCCTTATTGAATCAATGGCCGAATCATTGGCCGAATCATTGGCCGAATCATTGGTCAAATCAACGGTCCAATTCATCCACCCATCATTTCCCTAAACAGCATACCCTC
>JAESQG010000319.1 GCA_016765265.1 Pseudomonadales bacterium
AAAGTAAGTGATAATAAAGCGGTTCAAATATTGAAAACTGAGCGAGAAAAGTTGTTTAACCTATCTTTGAACAGGACAAAAAACGAGCATAACTAAGTTGCCTGTTTCAGACTCATTTGTTAATTGGAAAATACTGTCTAAAGTGTGTCAGGGAGTAATGCTAGGTATTATTGATGTCGAGAGCGCTTGTTCGTTTGAAGCCCCTTTTTTTCCTTCTGTCTTATAGAGTGACTGTCCCCCTGCCTTCCCCTGCCTATCCAAAGCCAGAAATTCCCCACGGTATCCGCTACAACCTGGCACTTCACAATCGGCACAATAAACGCGTCATGGGATTTGATAATGCCCACGCGGTTAAAGGAAAGAAACGCTGAAAAATTGCTGAAGGACTTCTTTAATCGAGTAAACAACATTCTCAATGAACTGGGATAGGTATTGGCTATGAAGACAATGAAAATCGGCATCATGCCCAGAAAACAATTTCAGCAACGGATATTGGATATCGCTGCAGGACGGCATATACCGAAGAGAGGAGAACCGAAAGTCTGGTTTAGTTCGATGAAATCATTGAGCGAAGTGTTGAGTGACAATAATGTACAGCTCCTACAGCTCATTGAAGAACATCATCCGGAAACCCTGAAAGAATTGGCTGAGCTCAGTGGCCGCCAGCAAAGCAATCTAAATCGCACTCTTAAAACGATGGAGCGATACGGGATTGTAGAACTGAAGAAGACCAGTAAGTTTGTTCGACCAGTCGTGAAAGCATCATCGTTCTCAATAGTATATGGCATTGCCAGTTAGGGGAGATGGAATAGAGATTGGTTGGAGGAGTCTGTCCAAATGAGTTTTTCTTTGAAGGTAATCTAGTGAGAAAGCCTCCAAATATTATAGTTCCAACTTGAACTTATGTTGCATGTAGTGTGCGGATTACTAATTTAAACGATGTATTAGCAGTTTACGTTATTTTTCAACAAACATGATTTGCTGAAAAATCCGAGTCATTATAAAAAATATTATGACGAGACCCGAGCACATTCATCTTTTGAAAAGAAAACACCCAATGCGATGACGCTCGATTCAGAAATCGGCAAGAAAGTAGTGTCGCCTGATCGGTTGCGGTGGAAGTCGGCTTGCAACGGGCTTTATCAGCTACCAGTGCAGCGTAAATTTAGTAATTCGAACACCACAGGATGATTTTAGAGACATGTCAGCTTCGTAAGCCTATCGTGCAAGGAACCTCATCTTGTCGCCTAACGCCGAGTTTCAACATACTGGTATTCATCACAAGCGTGGTTTATGCTGCCATTCAGACAATCCCACACAATTTTCTTAAAGGAGAAACTCATGGCCGAATTCAAATTTTCTGTGGATGCTAGCCAGATTATGTTATTTGCCCGCTCAGTGGGCGATAAGAACCCGATTTATCATGATGCGGAATATGCAAAAGGGACGGAGCCTGGCGGTATCGTTGCATCACCTACCTTTGTACAAGCAAGTGCACAATATGACCCGAAATTCGCTTTGCGACCCGTTATCGGAAAACCTTGGTTAGGTTCAGGTAAAGAAGCCACTGGCCTTAAGCCAAAAGAAAAAAAAGAGGGTGACGATAAAAAGAAAGGAGGCGGTGGTGACAGTGCGCGCATGCTGCATGCGGAACAGCAATATATCTATCACAAACCAATTCGCCCCGGAGATGAACTAACGGTGACCACCAAACGAGGTAAGAGCTGGGAGAAGGAAGGCCGGCGCGGTGGGACCATGTCATTTGCCGAAGTAATTACCGAATTTCGTGATCAGAACGGTGATTTAGCGGTCACTGCTATTTCTGTGGGCGTGACTACAGGTAAGGCTGTGACCCAGAGTTAAATAGACAAGCTACGCGGATCGCAGAAAAACGACACCGCATACACGAACAAAAACAGTATTCAGGAGAGATAGACATGGCACTACAAGCAAGTGAGTTAAAAGTTGGCGACGTTCACGAACAATTGGTGGCAGAGAATATATCGCGAACGCAAATCGTTCAGTACGCAGGTGCATCCGGTGACTANATGCCNTTGCACACNGATGAAATGTACGCCAAAGANGTNGCGGGTTACCCCGGNGTATTTGCCCACGGTATGTTATCCATGGGAGCCACTGGTGTGATGCTCACCGATTGGGTAGGGGATGGTCGATTAACAAAATACAGCGCACGTTTCACCAGTCAGGTATGGCCTGGAGATGATTTGACCGCAAAGGCAACGATCACTGAGATACATGATGAAGGCAGCGAAAAGCTGGTGGAGGTGGATGTTGTCACTACTAATCAGAAGGGCCAGACAGTCATAAGCGGTAAAGCCACCGCTCGCGTCGACCCCTGATTCGATATCCTGTTTCCAAATGAGTAATGAGCATTAATCGAAACTGGAACTTGGGCAACTAGCCTCACGGAACGGCTAGTTGCCCAAGTTCCAGTTTTTTATTCTTTCATAAAATCAGCAAAAGCCTGCTGATAATCAGGGTGCCACCGGGATAGGGCGGGTCGTTTATTAGCAATATCACCAGCGCCCCAAAGAATGCGCTTTGAGTCGATCTCTTCGGTCACATCGTTATCGGGGCAGATAATGTAAAAATCACCGTCGCCCAATCTATCCACCATATAGTCAACTAGTTGTTCCGGTAGCCAGGCGGCATCAGGTTTTTTCGGCATATGCGCACTAACCATACCTGTATAGGTAAAACCTGGCACCAGCAAATGGGCACTGACCTGGCAATCTTCGGTATTGCGCAGATCGTGCTGCAAACCTTCAGTCAATGCCTTGATCCCCGCCTTGGAAACATTGTAGGCGGTATTCCCTGGCGGGCAGGTGATGCCCTGCTTTGAGCCGGTATTGATAATGCAAGCGGGCTTGCCCTGGGCAATCATATCTTCAGTAAATGCCTGTACACCGTTGATGGCGCCCCACAGATTGACATTTAACAGCGTTTGCCAGCGCCCATGATCCTGCCAGGTTCTTGCCCGTAAGGCAGTGCCGGCATTGTTCATGAGCACGTTGACTTGCCCAAAGGAATCTATCACCTGATTTTTTAGCTTTTCTACAGAGGGGAAATCAGAGACATCTACTGGCACAGTCAACACATCTGCTTCGCCGCTCGAGGTCAGCGCGACAACTTCACTTTTAGCCTTTTCCAGTTCAGACGCATTTATATCTGCCATGCAGATCCGCATACCTGCACTGGCGAATTTTTTTGCGGCGGCGAGACCAATTCCGCTGGCCGCTCCGGTAATGACTGCAACATTTTGCGATGCAATGGCTGGATGAGTATTCATAATGCTGACTCCATCATTTTAGTGTTGTTCGGGAAGTTAATCGGGGAAATGCCCGCCGATTGAACTAATCAGAGGATAAAAAAATAAGGCTTCCAATGGTTACCGTCAAGCATATATTTGGGTTTGTTTAATCCTGACCAAACAGATACGATAAACCCCGTTATATACCGAGCAGCAAAAGAAAGACTCTTTTCTAGGTTGAGACAAAATATTAGCGCTGATTTTCAGGGGTTGCTAAATCATGAATATGGGTAGAAGGGAGTTTATGAAAGTAGGAGCGGCCAGTGGTGGTGGCTTACTTTTATCTCTTTATTTAACCGGTTGCGAAACCTCTCCTCAAGCCGATAAGAAGTGGGCTGGAGATGATTTTACCCCCGCTGCCTGGATTCGGATTTCCCCCGATAATAAAGTCACATTTTATATTGATAGAGCAGAAATGGGGCAGGGGGTAAGCACCGCTCTGCCGATGCTACTCGCGGAAGAGTTGGATGTGATCTTGGAAGAAGTGCAGATTGAGTTTGCGCGGGCTCACTCTCGTTACAATTACCCGCCCATCTACATGATGATAACGGGTGCTAGCGCGAGCATTAGCGAAAGTTTTTTACCCATGCGAAAAGCGGGCGCCACCGCCCGGCTTTTATTATTAGAGGCAGCGGCTCAGCGTTGGACAATTGATCCCTCACTGTGCAGTACCCGTGAAGGGAAAGTGGTGCACCCTGATGGCTT
>JAESQG010000320.1 GCA_016765265.1 Pseudomonadales bacterium
AAGTGACAACCTCTATGTTGCCACCGCCATTAGATATGCCAATTGAACAAATTCGGAGCAACGATTTTACCGATGAAGTATCTGTGATACAGGCTGAGGTTCCTGCGCAGAAGATGGCCGTACCCGACTCACAGTATCTAGTGACACCCGTAACTCCGCGAAAAACTCAAAAATCTGTTTCGGCTGCATTAGGTGTTATACAACAAATGCTCCACGATAAAGGCAACCCTCCTTTAAAAGGAAAAGCAGAAATTAAGGAGCTTTGGATGGTAGAGATGGAGGCTATTGAAGAAGCGATCGCCGCTTGTGGAGACAATATCCCAAAAGCGGCACGTTGTTTGGGGGTTAGTCCATCGACAATTTATCGTAAGCGACAGAATTGGAAGGACGCAGGACAAGCGTAAAAGGTCCCCTATTTCCCACTTTTTCCGATGATTCAGTCACAGCACTCGCTGGTCATACTGATAAATCCTTAGTTTTATCCGGTAATATCGACTTTCAGAGACAAATAACTTGTTGAAGGGTCGACGGTATTTACCGGAACAGGATAAAATCGCCCTGTAAAATTTCTAGTCTCCCCTTTTAGGGTATTTCAGTAATATTGTATGCTAAATGATCAGTTTGGTCTTGTTACATCAGTTACGGGCTAAAACCAAACCCCGCATCAACTAGCCAGATTATAGGTAAGCTTCCATGGAACTAACGTTATCTAACGCCGATACACAGTCTATTCTTGCAACATTGCAAGAGGCCAATCAACGCCACAGCGCCCTTTATCCTGGCGACTCCTCTGACCGGCAGCAAGTACATACGGTTTATGGTGGGGCCAACCTGTTTAAAGCGGGTTCCAATATGAAGTTGGGTAATTTGGGACTGCGAGCACTCGATGGTTATGCTCCCAACTTTGTTTCCTTAGCAAAAATTCTAGGATTTGATGGCTGTGAATCGTTGCCAGAGACTGAGTCTGATATTCAAAATCTTGGCGCAGCTATCGAAGCTGATGAGGAGGCAGTGAAAAAATCTTTTTATGCGGGTTGGTTGGCTCATACCATCTACAACAGAGTGCTCGCTAAACTGAAAAGCGAGCCTGTGGAAGACAGTCGTATTGATTTCGAAGACGGATACGGCAATCGGCCTGATGAAGAAGAAGATGCAGACGCCGTGCGCAGCGCCGGTGAAGTAGCGAAAGGCATGGCTGATGGATCGTTGCCTCCTTTTATAGGGATTCGTATCAAAACTTTCACGGAAGAATGTCGCGAACGCTCGGTGAGAACATTAGACTTATTCTTAACAGAATTAGCCAAACACACGGGCGGTAAAATAGTTGAGAACTTTGTGGTTACACTACCCAAAGTGACTCATCCAGAGCAAGTGGCTGCATTAGCAAGCTTGTTAGATGTGATCGAAGAGAAATGCGGTTACGAGAAAAACGCCATTAAAATTGAGGTCATGATTGAAACCACACAATCGATTATCAATGCTAAAGGTGATACGCCTATATTGAGCTTGATAGAGGCGGGCCGAGGACGATGCCGGTCGGCCATTTTTGGTACTTATGATTACACTGCCTCCTGCAATATTACTGCTGCGTTTCAAACGCATACTCATTCGGCCTGTGATTTTGCTCGACATACCATGCAGGTGTCATTGTCCGGCACGGGTATAACTCTCTGTGATGGNGCAACNACGATTATGCCTATNGCTCCCCATAANGCACCGAAGGACGGCCAGCTCACCAACGAACAAGTAGCGGAAAATATCCGTGCAGTGCATGGCGGATGGCAAATGCACTTTAGCAATGTTCGGCATTCTTTAGCGCATGCGTATTANCANAGNTGGGATTTGAACCCCGGACAACTGCCTATNCGATATGCNGCTGTGTANAGTTTTTTCTTGGAAGGTCTGGAAGATGCATCACTACGGCTACAAGCATTTTTGGGTAAAGCAGCGCAGGCCACTCTAGTGGGTAACACCTNTGATGACGCGGNCACTGGACAGGGGCTACTAAACTTTTTCCTACGCGGTATTGCCTGTGGTGCTATCACTGAAGAAGAAGCGTTGTCTACAGGTATTACGATGGATGAGTTACGTTCTCGTTCATTTGTGCAGATTGTTAAGGATCGTGCAAAGTAAAATTAAATTTTAAAAATGGGTTAAGGACAGAGATTTATCCTTGACCCATTTTCNGGTACTACTCTNATTATTTCATCGTTCCTTGCCCAAGGTTGAAAAAGAAAAGGTTGAAAAGAAAATGTCTAAAACGCCAAGTCAATTCATTGAGTTCGCGAGCTCTTTAATATCCGAAGGGCGTAAAGTCGTCGATAAAGGCTTTAGCCATATAAAAGCGCAATGCTTGGATGGCGATAAGTTCGTCACTACCAAGCTGGATAATCATCAGCTCGCGTCTTATGAGTTAGCCTATTGTGCAGCGGAGTTGACTGCATCCGAATTTATACTGGACTACTGCCGCAAAGTAAGAGAAATAAAAGGCGGTGAGGAGCTTGTGTTAGAGGAGAACCTGGCACTGATGTACTGCGCTGAGGCTATTAATAATTGCCGTGGTCGACTGGCCACCCGCCTTCTTGACTTTGGTCTAATCCAGAAAGACTTAGCGGCAGGCTTCGAATCGGAAGAGGCCAATGAATTTATTAGCCAACAGTTATCCGCAGCGAATATGGAGGCGATGGGGCGAACCTTAATTAAGTTAGATGGCGTCACAGGCATGTCTATCCTGGATAACGAGAAGGAAATGATGCGCGATAGCTTTCGCCAGTTCGCCAACGACGTGGTGATCCCTATAGCGGAAGACGTTCATCGGCAAGATTTGATTATCCCAGATGAAATATTAAAGCCCTTAATCGATCTAGGTTGTTTTGCACTGTCCATTCCCCAGCGATATGGCGGATTGCAGCCAGATGATAGAGAAGACAATTTGGGCATGATCGTAGTAACGGAAGAGCTCACACGAGGATCATTGGGAGCTGCGGGTAGTTTGATTACGCGTCCAGAAATCTTGGCGAGAGCGTTACTCAAAGGTGGTACTGAAGAACAGCGAAAATACTGGTTNCCGAAAATTGCCGTNGCAGATCCATTGTGNGCNGTGGCCGTTACTGAACCTAANTACGGNTCNGATGTNGCATCAATAAAGNTNAAGGCCACCAAAGTNGAAGGNGGTTGGACGCTNAATGGAGCAAAAACNTGGTGTACTTTTGGNGGTAAGGCTGGGGTGTTGTNGACNATCGCGCGNTCTAANCCTGATTTGAGTTTGAGTCACCGGGGNTTGAGTTTATTCTTCGTGGAAAAGCCCAGCTCAGACGGCAATGAGTTTGAACATATTCAAGATGGNGGNGGGAAAATTAGCGGTAAAGCTATCGCCACTATTGGTTATCGCGGCATGCATTCTTTTGATGTCTTTTTTGACGATTACTTCGTGCCCGATTTCAATTTGATTGGTGGGCCAGAGGGCGAAAATAAAGGCTTCTATTCTACAATGGCTGGATTTGCAGGGGGGCGAATTCAAACGGCGGCCCGNGCAACCGGGATCATGCAAGCNGCCTACGAGAAGGCGCTGTCTTATTCNCAGGAGCGNANAGTNTTTGGACAAGCGGTTTCTGATTATCAATTGACGGCCTATAAAATTGCCCGAATGGGTATGCTGCTATCGACTATGCGCCAATTTACTTATGCTGTTGCGCGCATGATGGATGCAGGAGAGGGACAAATGGAGGCGAGTTTAGTCAAACTAGTTTCTTGTAAGACCTCAGAGTGGATTTGTCGTGAAGCAATGCAAATTCACGGTGGTATGGGCTATGCGGAAGAGTCTGCGGTTAGCCGATACTTTATCGATTCTCGGGTACTGTCTATTTTTGAAGGAGCAGAAGANACNTTGGCGCTAAAGGTTATCGCTCGCTCTTTGGTTGAGAATGCAGATTAAGAGCAAATGTGTTCTATAACAGTTTAATGAGGTGTAGGAAAAAATATGTCTACTCAGTTTAATGCCCAATCGGAAATCGCTCAAGATGTAGCGGTTGATTTATCCAAAGTTCGTCACCCACATTATGGTCGTTATTTAGAAGAATACGTGCCCGGACAAATATTTGTTCATCCGCGGGGTTTTACTTTTTTTCGCAGTCAGATGGAAGGTTTTTCGCGACAGTTTATGCAAATGAACCCCTTATATCTGAATGCAGATTTTGCCCGTGCTCATGGTTTTTCAGATCTACCCGCTGCGCCGCAGATGGTTTTTAATGTGATTTTGTCATTGGGTGTGCAATACGATTCGGAAAAAGTAATAGCGAATTTGGGTTATTACGATGCGCAGTTTTTAGAGCCGGTTTATCCGGGCGATACTGTTGAAGCCTTAACTCAGGTGATGGATCGTAAAGAGCGAGGAGAAGGTAAACCCGGGATAGTGACTATCCGAACTTTAGGCGTGAATCAGCGCGGCAAAGTNGTACTGCAATATGTGCGCAAGTTGTTGGTGGCGGGGCAAGGGGAACGCCCTGATACGACGCCTCTCCCTGCTCGAGAAGAAGAGGTGGTCTTTCCTTGGGTAGAGGACGCGAGTACAAATCTACCTGAAAATTTAGTAACTGCTGTGCAACAATCGCCAAGTAATTTAACCGGCTGGAATACCTATGCTGAGGATTTCTCCGCAGGAGATATTATCGCTCACTCTATCGGTCGCACCATTACTGACGAGCATTATCAACTGACTTATAAAATGGGCAATACCCACCCTTTACTCTATGACCAAATTTTCAGTCAAGGCCAATCGGGTAAAATGAGCGGTACGCCTATAGTGTATGGTGGATTGGTGTTTGCGTGGTTAGATGGCTTGGCGAGCCGTGATGTGAGTGAAAATACTTTGTGGGAAGTCGGCTTCACCGAAGGCTATCATACTCAACCGGCGATAGAGGGTGACACCGTTGCCCCTATTACCCGTATTTTATCCGTAACCGATGCGCCTGGCGAATTGGCGAAGGTGGCAAGTATAGTCACAACCCAACTCATTGGAGTCAAGAACATTCAGTCGGCTGCGGCTATTGATAAACACGGAGAAGATCTTTTCATTAAGGAGAATGATAAAAAGGGCTTGGGCAAAGATAAAATTACCGACAAAATATTTGAAATCGAACGCCAACTGTTAATTAAAAAGCGCGACGCTTAAGAGCAGGGAAATAGTATGGGAAGTTCCGATCAAAGCACATCGAAGCATATCCTCACCGATAAAGAAGGTAATCCGATATCGGATCGCCCTTGGATTTTCAGAACTTACGCAGGGCACACCAATGTAAAGGCGTCAAACGAGCTTTATCGTGGGAATCTGGCAAAAGGGCAAACCGGCCTGAGTATCGCTTTTGATTTGGCCACGCAATGTGGCTACAGCTCTGACGATGCTATCGCTAAACCAGAGATTGGCAAGGTGGGTGTGCCCATTAACACCCTAGACGACTTTCATATATTATTTGATCAGATGGCTATTGATGAGATCAATACCTCAATGACGATCAATGGTACGTCCATGTGGTTGTTATCGCTTTATGTGGCACTGGCAGAAGAGCGCGGCGTGGCGTTAGAGACCTTAACGGGTACCACGCAAAATGATTTGATAAAGGAGTTTTTGGCACGGGGCACTTATGTTTTTCCACCGGACACCTCTATTAAATTGATTGTGGATATGTATGAGTTCTGTTTGACCCGTATTCCCAAATGGAATCCCGCAAACGTGTGCTCTTATCATCTTCAAGAGGCCGGGGCTACGCCTGTGCAGGAACTGGCTTATTCCTTGGTGACAGCGATTACAGTTCTTGATGCTATTAAAGAACGGGCCTGCTTTAGTGACGAAGATTTTGAGCGTTGTGTTGGGCGAGTCTCTTTCTTCGTTAATGCAGGAATGCGATTTATTGAAGAAATGTGCAAGATGCGCGCCTTTACTGAATTATGGGATGAAATTTGTCAGAACCGCTACCAGGTGAAAAACCCGAAGTTCCGCCGTTTTCGTTACGGCGTTCAGGTGAACTCACTTGGCCTGACAGCCGAGCAGCCAGAGAATAACGCTTGGCGTATTTTAATCGAGACTTTGGGAGTGACCCTGAGCCGCGATGCCCGGTGTCGGGCACTGCAACTTCCCGCTTGGAATGAAGCGCTTTCTTTACCCCGGCCATGGGACCAGCAATGGTCTTTGCGCCTCCAGCAAATTTTGGCCTATGAGACAGACTT
>JAESQG010000321.1 GCA_016765265.1 Pseudomonadales bacterium
GTTTGATCTGTGTTTGTGTTGAACTCGTTCTCTTCACTTGTGGACGTGTTTTCAGTTCCAGCGCCACCGCAGCCGGTTAGCAGTAGAAAAATAACAAAAATAGCGATGACGTTTGGTGTTTTAAACATGATGTGAGCCTTAACTGTATCTAAATAATTAGCACTTGAAAGGGAGTAGCTAATCCACCTAATTATTTGAAATCCATGTATGAATATCAGTGTGGACCAGTTGTGAGTCTACAGCGACTACGGATCAAAACATTGTGGACTGTGTCATGTTATTGAGTTTTTGGAATAGGTGATTGGGCGTTGTGCGGAGTCCATCAATTTTTGATAACCCCTTTCGTTATNAGTTTAGCGCGTGGCCAAGCCATAGGTTCTAACGGTTATACTATCTGGTATGGTTGTTTAATCACCGTCCACTGGACTTCAATTTATCTCAGGCCAAGCCCTCGCATTCATATAATCTGCACCCGCAGTCCTGTTTCCTTATTACAAAGCCTTGGAGTTGACAAAGGTGTGCAACTAGAGCATAAACCTCGGTGGGGAGTGTCTAGAACAGAAAGGCTACNATGAGNCGTTCAATGGGTCGTTTAATGGGTGCTCGATCATTCACCTACATTTCGGTAATCGAAAANAATCTGAATGATAATAATTGACTANAAAAAAGGATAAACATAATGAATGAAGTTTGGATTATTGATACTGCCCGAACACCTCGTGGCATAGGTAAAGTAGGTAAAGGAGCGATTGCTCATATTCATTCCCAGCGTCTTTTTTCCACCGTTTTAAAAGCGTTGGCTGAAAGAAATAGTCTCAACACTGAAGATGTAGATGACGTTATCGCCGGTTGCGGTATGCAGAGTGGGAATCAAGGCAGTTGTATCGCTCGGATGTCATTGTTAGATGCGGGTTGGAGTGTAACAACACCGGGTATAGCGGTAGAGCGATTTTGTGGTTCGGGCTTAAGTGCGGTGAATATGGGTATTATGGGCATCATGTCCGGCATGCAAGATCTNGTGGTGGCTGGTGGNGTGGAGTCTATGTCNCANATGATGGAAACAGCNGCAAAGAATCCCATGGGTAGCGCATTTATAGATTCAGGCAATTTACATTTACGCGAATTGTACCCTCAACCTCATCAAGGAATTTGTGCAGATCTGATTGCGACCTTGGAAGGTATTACCCGCGAAGATACGGAAGCGTTGGCGGTTGAAACTCAGAAGCGTGCTGCTACGGCTATCGATAATGGCTATTTTGATAAGAGTTTGGTCACCGTTTACAATGATGATGGAAGCGTAGCCTTAGATAAAGAAGAGTTTCCACGACCAGGCACTACGGCGGAATCTTTAGCACAATTAAAGCCTTCATTTGCNGGCCTGTATGCTATGCCTCTCGACGCGGAAGGNCTNAGTTANAAAAAGCTANTTCAAAAAACTTATCCGGATGTNGAAATCAACCACATTCATCACGGCGGTAATTCATCGGGTGTTGTGGATGGTGCGGGCGCGGTAGTGTTAGCATCGCCAGAGTATGCAAAAGCCCATGGNTTAAAGCCNAGAGCTAAAATTATCACGTTNACCACCGCNGGNGATACGCCACAGCTTATGCTCAATGCACCGGTTCCGGCTACCAAGAAAGCGTTGGCCAAAGCTAATATGAAGTTAAGTGATATTGACTTGATCGAAGTCAACGAAGCCTTTGGCGTGGTTCCCATCAAGTTTATGCGTGATTTGGATCTTGACGGCAGCAACGTCAATGTGAATGGTGGCGCAATGGCTTTGGGTCATCCCATCGGAGCGACGGGTGCGATGCTACTGGGAACAGTCCTTGATGAATTGGAAAGACGCGATCTCTCCACTGGCTTAGTAACAATGTGTACTGGTGGCGGAATGGCGCCAGCTACTATTATTGAGAGAGTGTAATATTATTGAGAGAGTGTAATATTTTTAGGGAATGTAAGATAGTGTAGATAGTGTAATAGGGGACGGGTAATGACTCGTCCCCTATTTTTTTATATTTCGTTCAATAACTGTAATGACAATTTCACAAAATCTACAGAAGTGATAATCCCAATCACTTTGTCATCCTCACACACAGGCAAGCACCCTTGTTTCTCACCTAAAAAATATTCGCCCGCTTTATCGATGGGCATATCGGGTGCGATCGAGTTTACATCATCACACATGATATCCTTTATTTTTATTCTTGCCTCATATCGATTTAGCTGATTAGTGCCGTGGACATCAGCTATTTTAATCACCTGCTTGAGCACTTCTTTGTGAGTTAGCATTCCCATATAGTGGCCATCGTCNGCGCATATAACCGGCACGTGGCGAATATTGTTTTCCTGCATGAGATTGTGGCCGTCGAGCAGTGTCTCCTGATCAGTGCAGGTGAGGATAGTGGTAGCCATAATATCTGAAGCTGTTTGCATGGTAATAAATCCGATGTGGGTTCAAACGCTGTTGTCCTATATTAATCAGCTTAGTTCAAGGTGCCAGAACTCTCAAAGGCTCTTCGGTATTCGAATCGGAGTGCTAATGTTGGAGTGTTACAGNGTTGAATTTTATGGAAGTAAATAAGGGTGGGGGAATAACAGCTAAAATAGACATNAGAAAATAGTGTGGGGGAAAGGGTTTTTTAAAAGTTAGGCATTTTTCTAGACAGGTTTTCGTTTCTCCAAAAATGCAGTAGTCCCTTCTTTTTGGTCCTCACGATCAAACAAAGCGGCAAAGCCTATGCGTTCAAAGACTGGTGCCTGATCGAGACCGTTCATTTCCTGTATCTTTATCCATTTCGGGTTGGCGGTATTAATGCTCTTATCATTTACTGCTTGGTTCTTTCTCTGTATAAAGTTTAACGAGATTTGTAGCGGAAGTATTTGTTTTAGTCACAGGAGTTCATTGAATGCCAAATATGCCATCTATACCAGATAGCCTTGTTATTCGTGTTCGAGAGGTTTTAGAAAAGGCTCGTGGTCAGATACGACAGACGATTAATAATGAGATGGTATCGGCCTATTGGAATATTGGCTATTCGATTGTTGAACATGAGCAGGCGGGTGCTGAACGTGCTACTTACGGCCGGCAGCAACTTGAACAGCTTTCGGTGATACTGACAGGAGAGTTTGGAAAAGGCTTTGATATCAGTAATTTACGAAACATGCGTCGTTTTTATCAAGCATTTCCAATTCAGGACGCAGTGCGTCCTGAATTAAGCTGGACACATTTCANGGTTCTAAAGCGTATTGAGAATGTACAGGCTCGTGACTGGTATGTAGAAGAGGCAATTGAGCAGAGCTGGAGTGTAAGAGCACTTGAGCGCCAGATAGGTGCGCTTTATTACGAACGGCTTCTATCAAGCAAAGAAAAATCCGTTGTCGAGCAGGAAGCCCAAAATTTAATTAAGCCTTTCCAGTCATCCCCTAAAGATTATCTACGTGATCCGTATGTGTTGGAGTTTTTAAATCTACCCTATCAGTCATTGCTTGAGAGTCAGGTGGAACAGGCGCTTATCGATAATCTTCAGCAATTCCTACTTGAGTTGGGCAAAGGATTTGCTTTTGTGTCGCGCCAACAGCGCATTAGCACTGAGGATCAGGATTTCTATGTGGATCTTGTTTTTTACAATTTCAAACTCAAGTGTTTTTTACTCATTGATTTAAAGTTAGGTAAGCTTAGTCATCAAGACGTCGGACAGATGGATACCTATGTTCGCATTTATGATCAAAACAAAAAAGACGATGATGACAATCCTACTATTGGCCTAATACTTTGTAGTGAAAAAAGTGAAGCTGTGGCGAAGTATTCAGTGCTTACTGATAGCAAACAGCTTTTTGCGTCTAAGTACCTTTCTTATTTACCGACTGAGGATGAATTGCGGCAGGAGCTACAGAGAGAAAGGGCGCAGTTAGAAGACTCTCAAAGTATTGATTGACACAGATAGTACACGTCATTCTGATCTATTTTTAAAGACCATCTTCCATCAAACTTAGCAATAGTAGAGACACCTATCTTGATAACCAACAGAAAGAGATTATTGCATGGCGAATTTATTGAAAGTTGATGAGGGTTTTATACCTTGCCCGGCTGTTGAAAATGATGAATTGTTTCGAAATGGATTTTTCGAATTTAATATCACAAAGATCATCGATTACATTGGGGAAAATGGGTTGGTGCCTCACGAAATATCGATTAGTGATTTTCCCAGAGAGTTTTCAAGGATCAATGAATCTCATATGGACTCGGTGGAGCTTGGCGAGCCAGTGATATTGCTAGAGATTGCGCCTGGTCGATATAATCTCGTCGATGGCAATCACAGGATGGAGAGGGCGCGCAGGGAGGGTATAACCAAAATCATGACGTATAGATTGAGTGCTGAAGAGCATGTGAAATTTTTAACGAGAAAGGATGCGTATCTATCTTATGTCGAATACTGGAACGAAAAATTGGAATGATTTCTTTGAGGGAGAGGCGCTTATTCCTAAAGGAGCTGATTGAATGTTGATCTTTTCTTAAAGTGTGGAGGCTCAATTACACACAAAACCTGCGCATAAAATAAAAACTTGCGCATAATAATAAGAATTTCGCAAGAGAATGGATTCGGTATGACAAGTCAGCAGCAACAAGAGCAACAGCAGCGTATTGAGGCGATTATTGCTCAGTATCCCGATGGAGCTCGTTTACAGGATATTGTTGATGGCCTAAGTAATGATGCTAGTGGTAACGCTACACCACGCCGCACTCTGCAATCTTGGCTTAAAAGATGGGTCAATGATGGTTACTTACGCACGACAGGCTCCCGCCGTGGGGTGCGTTACTTTCTTGCCAACGCTTCTACTGATCCACTTGATCTGGGTTTATCAGGCGAAGAG
>JAESQG010000322.1 GCA_016765265.1 Pseudomonadales bacterium
GAATTTGCTTTCTAGGGATATCGTCTCTATAAATGAGGTGGCTACTCGGTACCTTCACGAACTCCCACTCGTACCAACAATAGAATATCTCCCTTAACTGGCTGAGGTAACTAATTCTTGTTGCTGCAGAAAAATCGGATATGTAGTTTATATATCCCTCCACGGAGGTTCTACATATATCATCTGCTGTAAAGTTTTCGCTATGATTATNTACAATGTATTCACCAAACCGTCTGAGAAGACTTACGTAAGACCTAAGAGTGCCAAATGTCACGCAGGTTCTTTTACGCCATACAGTTTCCTTTGAAAACGTTTTTAGCCAGGTCAGACCGATATTTCCAAAATTAAGCGTATTGTCAGTAGACCCCATCATTTCTTTGCTATATCCCAAGTCTTGCGCGGTCCACAAATCAATAGAAAACAGTTTAATTGGGGAACTATAGATAAGTTCTACATCCCTACCAAGCAGTTCAATTTCGTTTTCCATTACGTTGTAATTTCCTTGTCGAATGAATAAAGCGACTGCAAGAAATCGCATTTGGAGGTATGTTTTTTTAATTCGTTTTTAATGTCTTCTGATGTCAAATGTTCGTATATTGTTTTTGTAGTTTCAATGGATTTGTGCCCTAATCGCTTTGAAACTATTTCAATAGGCACGCCCGCTCTAATAAGGTCCGTAGCGTGTGTATGTCTAAACATATGTGCGGTCACTNTAGCNCCCGTCTTCTTGGATAACCGTGTAAATATATCCTGAACGGTTGAATAGTTTAACGGAGTATCTTTTGGACTGTTGTGGCTATACAAATTTGTAAAAACATAATCGCTATCGACCTCGTCATAATCGGTAATAAGAAAATCTGTGTATAGATTTAGCCATTCGTTAGAAATATCAACCTCATGCTTGCAGATCGTTTTTGCATACGCGCCATTAACGTTATCTAATCTATATACGATATTTATTTTGTTTTCGTAGCTAACAATATCTTCATGCCTTAAGCCCAATACCTGGCCAATCCTCATCCCCGTTTCAATCAACAACATTAGCATTAACTTGTCACGTTTATTACAACAAACCCTGATGAGCTCTATCTGAACTTTCAGTGGAACCTCGAGAGGTTTAGGGTGTGATTGTTTTTGACTCCCGATAAGTTTTACAGCGCGTTTCGCTGACTTAGGCCTGGCCCTACTAGCAAACGAAAGAAGCGCTTTATAATCATTTGTGTATGGATTAGTAAGAAACTCTTCAATATGCGGTATTTCAATATCGTTCTTTGCGTATTGAAATTTATAGAAACTGTTCGCTGATGTTAAAGCTCTGTTTATCGTCGATGCAGACCTAACTTGTTGAGGATTTACCGGCATCATAAATACGTTATCGTCTGATGTTGCGCACCTCAAATGGTGTATGTAGTTAACCCAATCAGCAACAGAAACTGACATCCACTCTGTACCGGTTTTTCTAAGGAATTTGAAATAACCGACGAGGTCATAAGCGTAAGAACGGATAGTGTTAGGGGCGTTGCCTTTATTCTCCATAAACACTAGAAAGTCATTGATGGTGGTGAAAGGGAGTCTATTCTCTCCATAAACCCGAAACCGAACTCGCCCCGATTCCGCCAATGGTAATCGTATTACTTTCATGCAATCTCCTGCCAGCCGACATCAAAATCGCTACATAGATTACATACCATGGATAATACTGTAAACACAGATCACATGCTGTAATGAATGCACATAGCTCACACTGTGAATACTACTATAGATAATACCAGTTTAAGGAACCTATACTGATAATTGCATGAAAAACATTCAAGATATAAATCCCGCAGACGTTTATATTGCATCCCTGCAATCGGGTAAAAGCCGTACCACCATGCTATCTCTACTGAGTAATGCCGTTGAGTATTTCGATGAGGATTCGATTTATGATGATTTTGATTGGTCACGCTTGTCCTACCCTGATGTGCTTAATCTAATGGGATGGCTTTATGAAGAAAATCGAGCCCCGAGTACGATCAACACCTACTTAGCTGCTATTAAGGGCGTCACTAAAGAAGCCTGGAAGCTAAACGTCATGAGCATCGACCAGTACCATCGAATTAAGGAAATAAAGCGCGTTAAGGGAAATCGAGTTGCTAAAGGTCGTGCATTAAGTATAGATGAACTCAATATAATGATCGATCATTGCATGGCTAATGATGGGCCGATTGCCATGAGAGATGCCTGTTTGATAGCCTTAGTTTACAGTGCGGGCTTGCGCCGTGAAGAAGCAGCCAATTTACAATTGTCAGCTTATAGAAAATCCAGTTCAAAATTAACGATTAAAGGCAAAGGCAATAAAGAACGGGTTAACCCTTTAAATAATCGTGTCATCGATATCATAGAAGCATGGTTAGACGAACGTGGACGACATAAAGGGCCATTATTCGTCAGGATATTAAAAGGCGAAAAGATAACAGAGACAGGCATAACGGATAAGACGGTTTACAACATTATTGTTAGACGTTACCAGGAGTGTGGACTTGAACGACTCACACCGCATGATTTACGCAGAACCTTTGCCACCATCCTCCTCCAAAATGGTGAGGATTTATTTGTTGTCCAAGATCTAATGGGCCACGCATCCATCGAGACCACTAAGATTTATGATAAGCGTGGTGAAAGCAAGAAAATTGAAGCAGGCAGGCCTCTTCCACTCTAGGGCGATTTAATAATTACCGGTAAATATCATTATANGAACACAGCAGTCANCGATTATCACAATTCAAGTAATGGGAGGTTCTATCGNTTAGAAATCGATAAGGATCTTNTGGGTGATATTATNTGTGTACGTTATTTTGGTCATAGAAAAATGGTCGCGTGTTTTAAATCCCTAATTGAAGCGACTCAATATTACGAGGTTCAGCATCAGAGGCGTATATCTAGGGGTTACGTGGCCTTGTAAGGTAGGTATTACTGCAACCGGTTAAAATTACAGTGACGTTTAGAAATTGTTTGAAATTAGAGCGCTTCTGTAGCCCGTATAAATCAAAGCTTGTGGCGATAATCGGTATCTTATTGATGAAAGTGTAAAGATCCCCAAATACTAATAAAGACTTAAATACATAGGATTGAAACTTCACGTTAATTCATCTAATATACATGAATTCATCAATAGTACATGAAAGGGCCTGAAATGAGTACGTGGCATTATCCTCGGAACGAGTTAGCGGAAAGCTATTTAAAGCAATTAAATAGTGGCCTTAATAGCATTGCAATATTCGCGGAAAGGCGAAAAGGTAAGACTGAATTCTTGCTTGAGGATCTAGCGCCAGCTGCGGATGAGATGGGTTATAGAACGGCTTATATTAATTTCTGGGAAAAGAAAACCGATCCCGTNCATTGNATCACTCAAGGTATTCGTAGATCACTTGAAACGCAGTCGCGACGAATCCTGTCTCGGTGGAAAAAGGAAGTGAGCCTAAAGGTAGCGGGCTTGCAAGCAAAGGCGACGTCAGACATTGACCAGGTACCTGATGTATTGGGAGAGGCTTTAGGCTACCTTATTAAGCCAAAAGGTGGGATTCTTGTGATGTTCGATGAAATACAACAATTAGCTACGAACGATGGTAATGATGAACTCATCGCAGCCTTACGAACATTTCTTGATACTAATAAGCGTCAAGTGCGTGCTGTCTTCACCGGGTCATCACAAGACCGTTTAAATAAAATATTTAGGCAACAGAATGCTGCATTTTATCGGGGGGCAAGTTTGGTGGAGTTTCCAGATATGGGAAACGAATTCGTAGATTTTCTTATCGAAAGGTTCCAGTATCTTAGCAAGAGAAAACTAGTCAAAAATAAAGCTTANCCTATCTTTGATAACCACAATCGATCGCCCTTCATCATCGTGGATCTACTGCAAACAATGCTTAGAGAAGGTATATTTGATATCGACAAAGGATATGAATATTACCTTGAAAACAATGATCCCGATGAAGAGTATCGGGCGCTTTGGGAATCTATGAAGCTAGTAGACAAATTGCTGATAAAAGAAATCATTTTGAAATCAAAGCCGTTGTATCATAAAGATACGTATGAGTTTATCGGTGATATCATGGGATTAAATAAGTTAGGGCGTGGAACCATACAGCATTCAGTATCTCGATTACGCGAACAGGGAATACTCAATAAGGTTGGTCATGGTAAGTGGGAATTGGAATCTAAGGAATTTGAAGTATTCATCACGACAATATAAAGTAAATATTAGATCACTATCGGATACATGACACTGCATTGCTTTACTCTCAAAAAGGTCATGCCACTGACTAAGGTTACTCTCCTGCTAAAATCAATTCGGAGCCGTAAATCAATACTCTTGCGCTTATTCAAAGATTGTCTCCTTGACGAAAAGCGAGGGGAAAGTCAAATAGAGAGCCTATATGACTACTAACAAAATGAGACCAATCCATCCTGGTGAAGTACTTCGCGAGGAATACCTTATCCCTTATGGAATGACAGCCAATGCACTTGCCACAGCACTTCGTGTCCCGGCAACCCGCACAAATGCAATAGTCCGAGAGAAACGAGGCATTACCCCCGATACAGCCCTTAGGCTCGCCCGTTACTTTGGCAGGGATGCTCAATCATGGTTGAACCTACAATCCACCTATGATCTGAAAAAATCTCGAAAGGAACTTTTCAAAAAGATTAAAAAGGAAGTACTGCCCTACCAGAGTTTACAGTAGTCCCCTAGCTGGAAATTGGGTTTTGTGACGAACACCTCGCGGTACCAATTTATATGATTATTACTTCCTTAAAAAGGTATTATAGAAAGTAATAATAGACCTTAACTTGGAACTTTACAATCCAGGGTATCGCTGAAACAAGAAAAAGCGTAGATGGATATGATGTTCAACAATGGCTTACGACAACATCTTGAAATTTTGACCCGCTTTTGCAAAACAACCCAACTATCAGTTAAAATACTAGAATATCCCCTGACGGCCCTATTCCGCAAGACTACGGGCAGCACAATAAATAACCGTCACCCAAATAGATACCGCTGAGACAGTCCTTTTCCATGAATAATATTGCCAACTTAATTCAAGAAAAAAAACCCAAAAAAGGCAAAGCTGCCAAACCAAAAACTGCAAAAGAAAAGTTTCAGCATTATTGGGCGCAAATTGAAAAATTGGAAAAATCTTATACGACAGCCGAACGTAAAAGAAGTGAATTACTCAAACAATTCAACAGAGATATTCGCCCACTGGAAGAAGAGCATTGTCAAAGTCAATTTGATTTTATTAGTACGCTTGTCTCATTCATCGACAAAAAATCATTAGGTAAGGCGGATAGAGAGGTCTTAATTGAATGGATCGGAGAAGAATTGGAAGATCTCATGTCTTCGCCGTTTCAGGTTAATCTAGATATCGAAAAACTAACAGATTCGATATTTGAAAAAAATAAGCGTATCAATACCCAGCAGCCCAGTAAGGAGGCACCACTTAGTCGTGATGCACTTGCTGATTTTCGTGACAATATAAGCGAGCTCA
>JAESQG010000323.1 GCA_016765265.1 Pseudomonadales bacterium
GGTGAAAAGTATATTGGGGATTACTCAGGTGATAGGCAAACTGGCAGAGGCGTATTGACTTGGCCGGATGGGCATAAATATGTAGGCGATTTTATTGATGGGATTAAACAGGGTAAGGGAACCTACATATGGGCTGATGGCCGACAATATGTTGGTGATTTTTATAATGATAAAATGAGTGGCAAAGGCTCTTTCGCTTGGACCGATGGGAGTAAATATAAAGGTGAGTTTAAAGATGGAAAAATGGATGGCAATGGACTGTGTTATCCGGCGGGAGGAGCAGCCATTAAATGTGTCTACAGTGAGGGAGACGTAGTTAGGCAATAATACTAAAAGGTTGCTTTTAGTATTATCTACTAATTGCCCATATCTTTAAGAACAGCCTTAGCAGATTGGTAGCGTGATTGAGGCCTTGGATGCAGCATCTTAGCGATAACCGCCGAAATATCTAAACCTACTTCACTCGCTAGAAAATCACGACTTGGCGGTTCAGCAGATGCCGCATAAAGTGTTTTGCTCCGCGAGTCCGTACCGACATTCCAGCGCGCGCCCATCGTGAGTTCATAAAAAAGAATACCTGCCTGATAGATATCGCTACGCTGATCCCAAGCTTCGCCTCGTGCTTGTTCTGGTGATATAAAAGAGGGCTTGCCCACCCACTGGTAGGCGTTTCGATCAACCATTTTTAAAAAATGAGCACACCCAAAGTCGATTAGATGGATGTTGTGCCAATCGTCGAAAATAATGTTTTCGGAGCTGATATCACCATGAGCAATCGGATTTAATGTTGTGTGCATATAATGCAAGGAATGCAGTAGTTGCTTGGTTATGTCCAGGGAGATATCTTTGATGAGTTCAGGCGGGAAGATATCTTGTTTTTGAGACAAATTGATCAACCTAAACCCTTCGATAAATTCATAGGCATAATAGGGTTTGCCATTAATTAAACCTCTCGATATATAGTGAGGAAGATGTTTTTCCTGTAGGTCACGTACTATTTGAGATTCGGTGCTGAACTGCCGCCGCACTCGACTGTTGGTGTACCACTCTTTCCGAATCATTTTAACCGCAATGGTCGGTTGATCATCTGTCTCCGGTGTGCCTTTGTATACGTCACAAATTCCGCCCTGCTTAAACGGCTTTAGCTCGTATTGGCATTTATCTAGCTGGAGAAGGATTGGGGGACGAGTTTTGTCGTCTTCAGTTGCGGGCACAGCATTTTTCAACTCGTCGTTTTTAGTGCCATCTTTGGTTTGAGCTCCACCATCGACTTTAGACGATATTCTTCTAAGAAAGCGTGATAATTTCATTGCTTGGACTATTTAAAATACCTGGAAGTCAATATCATACCTAAATCAAGGTATTGCGGTTGGTGACTAAGATAAAACACATCATATTTCAAGATGATAGCTGTCCAATCAGACACGAGGATTATGCCATGGGAAGGTTCCCGAGTCTTGGCAGTATTCACTAATTTATGAGCCAGTAGATGTTACATGGCAGTTGAACATGTTTTCTAAACGTTAACTTGTGTAACAGGATTAAGCAGTTCGCAGGCGGTGTGGTGAGTAGTTGTGGATAATTGTAAAAAGAACAACTTTGCCCTTTTCAAATTAAGTATTAGCAGTATCATGTGTCTTAGAGCTTGTTGGATAGTTCTTTATCAGCGATTAGCGAGAGTTGTAAAACCCAAGGGATATCGAAATAGGTATTAAAAATAGGTTAAAACAGCACTTTCGACCATTTGAAGGAGGGATTAGGGTGCGCTAGGTCCAAACTCCGAGTTTATAATGAAAATAGTTGATCAAAAGTATGGAATTAGCCAAAAGATCGTGATACAAATTAGTCAGCTGAACCACTAGTGGGGAGGCGATTTAAAAAACCAATAAAAAACCAATAAAAAACGAAATAAAATAATAAAGGGGTCTACTTGTGAAAATATCTAAATTAATCTCTCCCAAAACTCAACGTGGTCAAGGAATGTCTGAGTATTTGATCATGGTTGGTGTTATTGCAATTGGCGCTATCGTGGTGTTTGGTGAATTTGGTGTTATCGTTGAGGAGCAGGTTGCATCTGCGGCCAACGCGCTTAACGGTACTGCTCCAGCTGGTGTTGCTGGTGTTGTTGCTAATGACGCCGGTGTTGCTAAAACCTTGGCTGACCTATAAGTTAGTTTAAAAACCCTATACGACTCGAGCACAGTGAAGCACAACGTTTTCACTCTGTTCGGGTTCTGTTGGGCACTCTTTTCAGACGTTCAATATGCTTAACTTGTAAAGATTAAGGGAGAAATCTAATCGATAGGCGGTTGAGCGCTTATTTAGCGGAGTGCTTGAGTTCACTGAAAATTCTAAAATAACAAGAATGGGCTTATGAAGAATATACAAGAGCCGATAGAATTAGTTTTTTCCGCTCCTCCTTTGAAATATACTGTTTCATCTAAGTCTTCCTATCGTCAAAATCAAGCCGGTCAGGTTCTAATGCTTGGGATGGCCTTGTTAGTCGTCGCAGGACTTACCATTATCGCGACCTTTAATACCGGACGAGTTGTTAGCGATAAGGTCCAATTGGTTAACGCTGCTGATGCCGCCGCGTATAGCGCCGGTGTGATCGTGGCTCGCCAACTCAATTTTTTAGCTTATACGAACCGAGCTATGATGGCTAACCATGTGGCCGTTGCCCATATGGTGAGTTATACATCGTGGGTTCGCTCTGTGCGCGACTTACGGCAAAATCATTCTGACGTGATTGATGAGATTATATTATTAGTGCCGGATCTAAATTTAACTTACGACGCCATCGATGAGATTTTGGGTCCGGGGGGGACCGGTGCCGATAATATTTCGCCTCTGTATATCGCGCTAACTCAATCTCTTATGTACAGCCAAAGTTTAGCGCAAAAGATAACCTATGACTCGCTTGTGAATTATGATGCTGCTGGCGGGGAGCGGGCGCTTGAAGTGCAGGCGATGGAGTTGATTGCCGAGCTACACGAAATGACTTTTTATCAAGACCCTGAATCGATCGAAGCCATCGATGTTAATAACCTAGAGCACCTGAACTATATAATCACTCGTGTAGCGGTACAAGATCAGATACTTTTGAATACCGTCCAAACTGAGATCAATGAACAAGATGATCTTGTTCGTGGCTTTCTTAGTTACGATGAGGCTGGTGATGTGGATGTGATTTATGCCATGGCAGAGAGATCGATAGATGCGCTAGCAAGCCGGGATTGGTTTCGAGATAGAAGCTGGGATTATGGCTGGATTCGACGGCAAGGTACTACTACCCAAAATAATTTAGGGACTAGTTTGAACTGGGTCGCTAATGATAACTATGAAACGATTGAGGCTACAGTTGTTTCTAACGCGGGGATCGGTTCTGCTGATGCAGACGTTCTGTGCAGAGAAGCGAACGGTATCAATTCATTTTTTAGATGCGACGATGGCTACACCGGATTTGCGCAGCACTTCAGCATCAATTCTGCACTCCCTGGCCAACCAACCTTAAAATTAACTACCTTTTTAAGCAAAAGAATTCACAATCGTTTTATCGACAGTGCCTCCTATGATGCGGGAATTAATCAAGGCGCTGTTGGAGAGGATGCGAACGATGAAAATAATCGAGTTTATATTTCGGCTCTCGCTCGGTCAGAAGTGTTTTATGAGCGTCCTTGCGGAAAGGACGGCTGCGTATGGGGCTTTGGCATGTATGATGGAGAGCAAGCTAATTTATATAATCCATTTTGGCAGGCGCACTTAAGTCAGTAGGGCCCTATTAAGGGTGAAAATATATGAGCTTAAAAACAGGAATTAAACTAAGGCAAAAAGGCCAAGCGATGGCCGAGACGGTGGTAACTGTAGTCTCTGTTTTGATTCCCCTCGCCATTATGTTGCCGGCACTATCAGCGATTTTTGATATGCAAAATAGCGTTCATCAAGCGAGTCGCTACGTATCCTGGGAGCGAGTGGTGGGAAGACACGACGGTGTGTCAGAACAGGAAGTGAGATCGCGATTTTATAAAGACCCTTTAAATGGGTTGACAGTAATAACAGATAAGGTAAATCCACTGTGGAATGCAGGTAGTCCAATATTCGATGAATGTGGGCAATTAGCTGTGTATGCCGGTACTGAAGTTAGTTCCTATCTAGTGAGAAATAGAGATACTGTAGTTGCTCCGTTTCCGAATTTTGGTGATGAGATTGACTGGACTACGCAGCATTATGCGATGTTAGGACTGGATGCAACGAGTGTCGGCTATGTAGAAGCTGGCATAAATATGGAAATCGGGCCTAAACAAGAATATTCACCTTGTCTGAACGGTAATGATGGGACCGTGTTGAATCTTGCGGCAGGGGCTAGATTGAGATCAAGAGGGGGTATTATAACGGATAGTTGGGTGCCCAGTAATGAAGATCAATTCAGGCGTCGCGTCAGTGGGGCAGTTCCTTTCGATAACGAAACACTTGAAGACATTACTTCGCTGACAGGATATATACCCGTGATTGGGGATATCCCTAATACTGTCCCCATTCTTAAAGGGCTTGAGTCGGCCCTTATTGTTAGAGATAATCCGTTGTATAGCGAGGTGTTTAACGATGTATTCCCTGAGTTGGGCAGTGCTTCGGAGGGCGGCTTTAATATGACAAATGAAGAGTTGTCTACTCTTCTGCCTAATTAGGCTGTTAACGGATTGTCTTTAGCTAATTTAGAATATAAAGATGATGTCCCAAGCAAGGCAATATTGGTTTGACGATGGTGTACCGAAAGATAAATCAATGTATGACATTTACAATGGGGTTGAACCTAAAGCATTTTCTATTCCTTCCCTTGATTTTCATTATTAGTTCTTTGGTATTAGCTGCCTCGAATCCTCTAGAAAGAGATTTGCCTGTCCTGGAAGTGCTGCCTAAAGCGTCCTCTCAGTGGATAGCCGAAAAAATGGCGGTGAATGGACTCCTAATGAGTGTCCGAGAGTTTAAATATACCGGGCGAGAAGAGGATGTGAAACGGTTCTACGTCACTCGCTGGAGAACAAAAGGACACGGAAAAACAACAGAGCAGCGATTAGGATTTGATACAATCNTCGGTTATGAGTTAAGAGGCTATTACTACTCGGTGCAGTATTATCAAAAAGGAGATGTAGTCGTCGGTAAACTCGCTGTATCGGAGCTGCCAAAGGCAAGAAGGGTCAGCAAACAAAAAACTGACTTCCCTCTACCACCGAATAGTCGGCTGTTAAAAAAAATAGAATATTTAGATCAGGGGCGTCGATCTGAGACACTAACAATAAGGGCGGCGCGTTCGGTGAATTCGGCAGCGGAGTATGTGGCGAATCAGTTAGAGAATGGAGGCTGGATACAATCCGCAGGAGGAGTAGAAAATTCGAGTTTAAAGGTGCACTATAAGCAAATTCAATACCAACGAGGCGCTGAACGACTGCAAGTGACATTTTATCCTCAAGCGGGTAACAAGCGTAAGACTGAAATCCTGGTTAATTGGATAAACAAGTAATGTAACTGCCGCTGTTATAGATGATGCTGAAAAAAAGCTGAAGGCTATTTGAAAACGATTAATACTAAACGCAAGAAAAGAAAACAGTGATGAAAAAAATAAATAATAAAAAACAGAATGGACAAAGTATGGCCGAATATATCGCTGTATTGATGGGCTTGATGGGAATGACCATGGCTTTTGCTTATGTTGCGACAGATCCTAAGTATGATGCAATAGATATTGATTTCATCGGTATTAATAACTCAATGCTGGAGGGTGGAGACTTCGGATATGACGAGCATGTGGATAGAGCGAGTATTGCTGAAGCCATCAATGCACATGAGAAAAATTTCAAGCGTAATATGATGGCGCCTTGAATTGTTTCTTTTACCTCCTTCTGAATTAGGATAACCGCTCTTACATCTCGAGAGTCTTGATTCTGGTTGTAGATAAACTCATATGGTTTTATATAGGTGTAGATCAAAATGAAGTCAAACAGATTAACCGTGATGTTGCTGATAGGCGCAATATTGACAGGCGGTGTGGGATGGATGCTCGCGAGTAACTACATTAATACTAGCGTACAAACCTATAAAGACGACCTAAGCGCTGGGCAACAAATGATTAAGGTTATCGCCGCCAAAACAGATCTTAAAATCGGGGATTTTGTCTCAAAAGACACCGTGGCCACTATGTCTGTGCCTAAACAATTTGTTAATTCTGATGTTTTTGCACCGTCAGGTTTTGCTTTTATTGAGGGGGCTCAAATCATTAATCCTCTAAAGAGAGGAGATGCGCTGCTGGCATCCCATATATCCAAGGGGCAATACAGTGGCTTTGCCAGCTTGTTAGAGGAAGGACACAGAGCAATCACTATAGGTGTCAGTTCGCTTGATGCGATATCCGGTTTTCTTGAACCTGGTAATTTTATTGATGTGTTAGTGACAATTACAGATGGTGATAGGGAGCGGACTGTGCCTTTATTAACTCGAGTTAAAGTGTTAGCCGCAGGTGAAAGAATCAATGACCGCCTGAGAAAAGATGAGAAAATGTTTAAAGAAATTACCGTTGGCCTAAGTTTGACAAATGCTACTCGATTGGTCCACGCACAAGCCCTAGGGGATATACGCATTTTACTCCGTTCAGACCACACGATGGAGGATAGAGTTAATGGTGATTATATTACCATTGATAATTTGGTAGAAATTAAACAGGAAATTATTGTGGAGCCTGATATTGAACGACGTTTTGGTTTTGAAGTTATTTCAGGCGGTAAATCATGAGGGAAAAATGTGACTCAAGTTTTATAGGGTATAGAGGTGACAATGGGCTTATTGAGACAAAAAGAATACTGACAAAGATTATCTTATGCCTAATCCCAGTTTTGGTTTTTTGGGGGCAAGGCTGTTTTGCGGAAGGGTATAGAAAAACCATTACTATTGTACAGGGACAAACGAAAATCCTACCCTATCCAGGCGTGACGAGAGTGTCTATTGGACATCCTGACATTGCTAATGTGCGAAATACGGCGCCTGACGAAGTACTTTTAACAGGTCTTCAAGAGGGAGTGACGGATCTGCGCATCTGGACTAGTGGAAAAGCGGAGGTCCGGTATTTATTAAAAGTAGTTGATGGTTCGTGGCGCGATACACTGACTGTTGCGAAGGCAATACTCTCTGATGTTGAGGGTGTTGAGGCCCGAGCTGAGAATAATATTGTCTTTATAGAAGGTCGGGTTATTCGTAGTTTCGATCTAGGTATTATTACGGAGATGAAAACTAAATTTAGCGCAGAGATTTCGGCAGGAAAAATGATATTTAATGTGGCAAAGCCCGCAGTGAGTCTTCGGGCAATGATCATGCTAGACGTAAAAGTACTTGAAGTTAAAAAAACGGGATTAAAAGAAATTGGAATTGATTGGGCAGATTCTACGGCTGGACCCAGTTTTGGTATTTTGGGCGATTTCAGGGGAGCTGGTAACTTTGAAAAGGGCTCCAGTTTTTTCGGCTTTCATTCGGATGAGTATTTAAGTTCATCCAATTTTGTAGATGGTGAACGGGTGTCGCCGGTTTCGGTACTGAGCTCCCGAATTAATTTAATGGTTAATTCCGGTGTAGCAAAAGTGTTAGCAGAGCCCAAATTAATAACTAGGAGTGGTTCTAGCGCAGAATTCTTAGGGGGAGGGGAAATCCCCATTCCTACTATTGATGATAGAGGGCGTACTCAGGTAATCTTCAAAGAAGTAGGCGTTATTTTGAATATGGAACCTACAGCCGATCCTGAGGGCTATATTGTGGTTAAGTTGGAAGTAGAAATCAGTCGTGTTGATTCCTCTGTTGAGGTGCTTAGCATACCTGGTTTTGTGGTGAATCGAGCACGAACAGAGATGAATATGTTATCAGGCCAAACTATGGTGGTGGCAGGAATGCTAACGTCAGAGGACGGTAAAAATATAGAGAAAGTCCCAGGCTTAAGTTCTATACCGATTATCGGAGAGTTATTTAAGTCTAGGGAGTTCGTTAATAATCAAACAGAATTAGTTGTTTTTGTAACGCCTTATTTGATTGATCCAGAATCTGAGCGCAATCGAGCAATGCTTGATCATGCAAAGGTTCTTCAGAGTAAGGCTTACGAAGATACTAAATTTGATATCTTTGATTAGTTGAAGGTTTTAACTGATGAAGTTTGAATTTGATGTGTTGGATAGCCTTGGAAACCGAGACAACTATGTCTTGGAACAGGGTTTTTACACTCTCGGTAAAGGCGACGACTGTGATGTTGTACTTAATGACGCTTTGGTATCTCGAAATCACGCAACCATACAAGTTGAAATATCGGTTTGTACTTTAAAGGATAATGGAAGTACAAATGGTACTTGGTTCAACGGTCAACGATTAGCAGAGCAAATCGAATTGAAAGAAGGGGATGAAGTTCAGTTTGGCGACTTGACCTTAGTGGTCCGAAAAATAGAAATCAGTCAAGCACTACGGTCATTGCTAATGCCCGAAAGTAAGGCGCTGGTAGTTACAGTGCAGGGTGAAAGCGATGAACTTATTGCCTTAAAGAAAAAAATACATACCTTGATTCTAGAATACTTAGATTTAAGAAAAAGGGCAAACCTACAGCTGATGTCGTCGGAGGAGTTAAGAGTTGAAGCAACGAAGGCGACAATAGATATCATAAAAGAGAAGATAAAGGTGATACCTGCGGGTGTAACAAAAGATACCCTAATAGAACAAGTAGTAGCAGAAGCGGTGGGTTTAGGGGCACTTGAGCCGCTCCTAAATGATGATGAGGTAACGGAAGTAATGGTTAACGGCCCAAACCAGATATACGTGGAGCGAAACGGGAAACTGACTTTATCTCAAACCCAGTTCACCAGTACCCAAGCATTGATGGGCGTGATAGATCGAATTGTGGCACCATTGGGACGACGCATAGACGAAAGTTCACCTATGGTTGATGC
>JAESQG010000324.1 GCA_016765265.1 Pseudomonadales bacterium
AAACTATAACTAGATTAAAACTATAACTAGGTCGAAGCGATAACTAGGCCGAAGCTTCAACAACGTTAACTCGCCTGTTTTAAGGAAACTTTGCTTTTCCCCGTTGCTTTAGAAAACTTTAATTTACCATCATCCAATTTAGCGTACCTCAACATGACCAAATCTACTGGATAGGCCTGAACTAATTTCCAAGGTAATTTTGAACCCATTTTTGGGAACTTGTGTATAGCTCTTTGTACATAACCAGACTGAAAATCCAGAAATAATGATTTTGTAACGCTAGGATCATCATTTCTGGGTATAGCCTTCTGAACATTATGCTTGTCCATGTAGTTGACAAGTCTAGTCATAAATCCACTGCTTAGATCTGCTTTAAGAGTCCAGGATGCGTTAGTGTAACCGAAAGTTAAACCGACGTTGGGCAGGTCTTCAAACATAATACCTTTATAATTCATTTTCTCAGCAGGCTCGTAAATCTCGCCATCAACTGTAATCTTTATGCCACCGAAAAATTGTAGGTTTAAGCCAGTTGCCAATACAACGATGTCCGCTTCCAGCTCTTGTCCTGATTTCAACAGGATGCCATTTTCAGTAAACCGCTCAATATGATCAGTGACCATCGATGCAGATCCATCCTTGACCGCCTTAAACAAATCCCCGCTTTTAACAGCGCAAACCCTCTCGTCCCAAACATTGTAATAGGGTTCAAAATGTTTCATATCAACATCCGGCCCAACACCCAGCTTAACCCCCCCTAGCATTAATTTACGTATCGCTTTAGGGAAAGCTCGACTGCCATAATAAAAGCCGTAAGTGAGCGCAATTTTTTGAGCCCGCGACACTCTGTAAGCCATAAGTTCAGGCATCAACTTACGGGTGATTGCTACCGTTGGATCGGTATCTGGCACAGCCCCCATATAAGTGGGAGAGCGTTGCAACATAGTAATGTGAGCGGTGTCCGTCGCCATTGCAGGTAGCAAGGTGACAGCGGTTGCGCCACTACCAACAACGATCACCTTCTTATCTTTGTAGTCAAGATCTGCCGGCCATTTCTGGGGGTGAACAATGGTGCCTTTATAGTCCTCTCGACCATCAAACTCGGGCTCGTACCCGCCTTTGTAGTCAAAATAACCAGTGCAGCTAGTAATAACATTACAAGTTATTTGATTTGTATTGCCCGATTTTTTATCACCGTAAGTGATAGTCCAGGTAGCATCTCCACTGTCCCATTCAATCGATTTAACCAATGAGTTATAGCGTATTTTTTCTAGTACTCCGTGTTCCGCGGCTGCTTCGGTTATGTAATTAAGAATCGAGGGGCCGTCGGCAAGGAATTGTGAGCTGGTCCAGGGTTTAAAATTATATCCCAAAGTGAACATATCCGAGTCAGAGCGAACACCGGGGTATTTGAAAATCTCCCACGTTCCTCCCAGCACATCTCGGCCTTCAAGAATGCAAAAAGTTTTGCCGGGGCATTTCTTAGTGAAATGGCAGCCAGCGCCGATTCCCGACAAACCCGCTCCAATTATGACGACGTCAAAATGATCTTTACTCATAAAAAATCTCCCTGATATAAATTCTAATGCAGTCGCCAGTTTAAGATGGAATGTTGCGACAAAGTTAGTAAATCTTTGAGCAGTAAATCATTGAGCTGTATTTAAGTCAATCGACTTATATGGTAGGAGAAGGCGTCACTTTGTTTTTGGCCTAAAATGCATAAGCAGAACTTAAGGTCCTTATGAACGAGTGCTTGGATACAAAAAAAGGAGCAGAGACGATCACATTACACTCAGACTGCACTCATGGTACAGGTCTCAATGCAGGGCTCACTGCAGACTCATAATGCGAGCATCTGAGAAGATATTTTACTTTTTTGGGGGGGTCTCCGCGGGGTCCTGGTCCGCCATACTATAGGTGTCTTTAGTGGGAGTTCTTGGGGACATTATATTCCAAAAGGGTAGTCTTTTTGTTAGACGATTGACCCCCTCCACGGTATCAGTTAGGCCGGCGAACTTATTGCTCACAATACGCATTTCTTCTACGTTCTCAGCCATTCGAAAAACGACAATATAAAACTCCATCACTCCTCTTATCATGGTGGCAACTGCGATAAAGGCTACCGGAGCGGCAACAAATAAATAAAATATCCCTCTCGGTATTGAGACTAAAAATGCTTCGAAACATAAATACAATATCGCAAACAAAGTGGAGGCTAAAATCACAAAATAAAGTACGGGGAACATTTTCACGGTTAAGAATTCAGTAAAAGAAAAATCAAACAACATTCTAAAAAAGGCCAGTATTTTTTCCTTTTCTATTTTTTTGATTTCGTCTCTAAGGTCAATGCTCAATTTCATGGTCTGAGGCCTGGTGTCAAAAAATTAAATTAAAACAGTTAATCGGTCATAATAGCCGATCCTCAACTGCAATGATATGCTCAGGCTCTTATGCTTATGCTCAGGCTCTATAGATAGCACCGGCCAGAATAAAGCGAATCAGTAAAGGTTTGACTCTATAGCTGAGTTCAGAGTCTATAATTATCTCATAATTATCGTTTTATTGAGTAGAGCTGCTTCTGGGTATCGGTGGAAATTGGATAAACTCGTTATCGGCGATGATCAACTGAGACCATGAGTAATTAAGACCATGAGTAATTAAAACCAATGAATGACTGTTGTGGATCACCAAAACCGAGAATTAAAACACCCTGCCCAGCTTGCGCAAAAGAGGCCGCTACCGTTCAGTATCAAACTGTTTTACACCAGCTTCGTTCTCCACTAAAGCTTAAAGCAGATGAAAGAGAATATTATTTTTGTAGTTCATTGACCTGTGACACGGCATACTTTGATAAAACGGGTCGATCATTCAATACAGATGAAATCCGTGGCGAAATAGGTCAAAAATCTACATCACCGGATCGAATGATATGCTACTGTTTTGACATCTCTGCTTTTCAAATTGAAACTGAAATTAGAAATCATGGTGCATCAATTAGCAAAGAAAAAGTAATCGCCCTTACTCAGGCAAAATTATGTGCCTGTGAGATTCAAAATCCTTCGGGTCTATGCTGTCTGGCTGAGTTCAAAAAGATTGAGAAGCAATTAAAATAAAAAGACAGATCGTGTGTAATTAAACTACTATTGTCACATATAAATACTAATACACCGGTAATATAGGTAACTACAGGCCCGCGTAGCATACTGGGTACAATTCATTTTCTATTTTTCTGAAGGTTTTATATGAAAACGCTTAATTTTCTCGCTGTAGTTGCTACTGCTACTTTAATGGTAGGCTGCTCAACCGCCACGATCACGGACGAGTCTATGTCTATGTCTAAGTCTAAGTCTAATCCGGCAGAGGAAATGGCTACTGCATCGATGACTGAGGAAGGAATGGACCCATCATCTGTCAGTGAAACAGATGCCGAACAAATGGCGGGAATGAATGATTCGGCTATTACTGAGCCCGTCGCTCATCAATCCATAAGTGATGTCGAATACACCTGCGAACATAGCGATGCCAAACGTATTATTCGAGTGATTAATGACACGGCTACCGGGTTAGCTTGCGAGGTCAGCTACGAGAAACCTTCTGGCACCAAAACCTTGTGGACCGCGATGAACGATAAAGGATATTGCGCAGATAAAGCGGCTGAATTCGCTGTAAAGCAAGTAAACTGGGGCTGGCACTGTGTAAACAAAGATGGCGTCACAGTTTCAGCAGGGATTGAAAACTAGCGCTAAGTCACCAAAATACACAACGTAAGTCATTTTAAAATTCAATCCTATCCGCGTTAAACAAGAGCGATCGTGCTTATTTCAAACATCTACCTTGTTCGCATCAAGTCAGGCTCAATCATAGATTGACAGCCCAGATTTAATAATATAATAGTCTGTCTGGTATATTAGTTTTAATCTCAAACTCGCATTTATAGGCATTACCCGGTATATCAGATCACCTGACATCTGGGACCCGGGGCCTACCCTGAGCGTTATTCATAAAGAAGTTCTTAATAAAGTAGTCTTGATAAAGTAGTCCTGATAAAAAAGTTCTTGATAAAACAGTACCCATTGTAAAACGCGCAATATTAATATCCAAATAGGGCATTTTAAAGGGAGCACGATATGACTGTATCTTATACTAATTCCATAAAAAAAATCTCTGGTGAGCATCCCGGTGAAAACCCAGATTATGAAGTCGTTGTTATCGGAGCAGGCATTTCCGGTATGGGTACGGGAATCAAATTATTAAGTGAGAATATTGATTCCTTTATCATATTAGAGCGAGCTAAAAGTGTCGGCGGCACTTGGCGTGATAATCAGTATCCAGGAATCGCAGTGGATATCAGTTCGTTTACTTATTCATTCTCATTTGAACAAAATGCCAATTGGAGTCGGTTTTTTGCCCCTGGGGTTGATCTACATAATTACACCAAACGCATTGGCGCCAAATACGGTTTATATTCTCATATACGTTTTAATACTAGCGTGTCTCGCGCCGAGTTTGATTCCGTTAATCATTTATGGAGAATTACCCTAAATGAAGGAGAAATCATGACCGCGCGGCATATCGTCGCAGCCACGGGCGGATTAATTTCTCCGAAAGATCCTGACATAAAAGGGCTAGAGACTTTTGAAGGCTTAAAAATGCACACGGGGAAATGGGATCATTCCATGAACCTAAAAGGAAAACGTGTGGCCGTTATTGGTACCGGAGCCACGGCGGTTCAAATGGTGCCTGAGCTGGCAAAGGAAGTCAGCCATCTTGATGTATATCAGAGAACACCTATTTGGGTACTTAAAAAACCCGATAGCCCAGTTCCAGCCTGGTTAAAAAGTGCATTACGAAATTTGCCCCTGCTACAGAGCTCACTTCGAGTAGTCACCGACGTTTTCAGCGAAACAGTTATGGTGATATCGTTTCTTTATTACACAAAGGTCCCTTGGCTTGCAGAGATGGCCGCAAAAGCGGGCGTTAATAACATGAAGCAACAACTACCGGGACGAGAGGACTTGTGGGAAAAATTGACACCTGTTTATGGTTTTGGATGTAAGAGACCTACCTTCTCCAACGAGTATTTTGAGGTTTTTGGCCGTGAGGAAGTAGACCTAATTACAACACCTATTGAATGCATTGAAAAAACGGGAATTCGTACCACCGATGGAGAACTACATCCCATCGATATTCTTATTCTCGCAACGGGTTATCGTGTGTTTGAGCGCGGCAATTTACCCTCCTTTGAAGTCATCGGCAGTACGGGGCAGGATCTAGGTGCATTTTGGGAGCAAGAACGTCACCAAGCCTATCTTGGTGTGACAGTGCCAAACTATCCTAATTATTTCACCATATTCGGCCCTTACTCGTTTTTGGGAACCTCATTTTTCAAGACTGTTGAATGTAACTCTATCCATGCGGTACGGTGCATAAAGGAAGCGAAAAAGCAGAACGCCACCTGTGTTGAAATCAAAAAAGAAGTACATGACGAATATTTTGAGGATATTCAAAGGCGCCAACAAGGTACTATTTTCTTTAATCACAATTGTAGCTTAGCCAATAGTTACTATTTTGATGTTCATGGTGATGCACCTATGCTACGGCCCTCCACCTCGATGGAAGCACTATGGCAAGCAAAACACTTCCCTTTAACTAACTATTCCTATTCAAAGGTTAAGGTAACCGCTTAAATAAAGAATCACTTATTAATGTCAGATTTGGCTCTATCCCATTCGGGTGGAGCCAAATCATTCAAAACACCGAGCTACTAGTTCAAAGGTTTCTTGCGGATATTCCTGCATAAAGTTGTGCCGCCCTTTTACCTCTATCGCCTTAATATGGGTATTTAATGTAGCGGCTTTTACGCAACTTTGATGGATGGGAGATTCATCGTTGCCACTGTGAATAATGATGGTAGGCACTTTTACTGTATCAATAGCATTCCAAATAGTAGCTGGCGGGCTCGTCACAAATTGCGTCTCTAATTTTGGCGGGCATAACAGGGACACAGCACCGCTATCTGGGTCTTCAAATAGGGTAAAGTCCAAAAGACATTCCAGGGCATCTTCACGCCAATCGCAAAATGCTTTTTTGCTAGAGAAAAAGGCTTTCGCGTCCTCTCTACTGGACCACCCACTTATTCGATCAACAATACGGCTAGTCATGGGATTGTTTTCATCATCAACACTACTAAACATATCCAACATCTCTTGCGGGAAAATCATCGGGTCGAGTAATACCAGTCCCGAAAATAGATGAGGGTTTTCCGCCGCCATTATTAAACTTAACGACGCCCCGTAACTATGCCCTAGAGCAAAGACGGGTTTATTCTGATCCGATACTTGCTGGCTCTCCATTACCGTTTGTACTTGATCCATAGCACCTCTCCAACCGAAAAATTCTCCTCCTATATCGCTTTCGCCGTGCCCCTGAAAGTCTTGAGTGAACAATCCATAATCCGCCGATAACAGTTTAAGCAAGGGCCAATAAACTTGACCAGAAAAGGCGACACCATGAAGAAAATGAATAGTAGCTAGATCAGGGTGCCTCATGTTTAAGCCCCTTAAATAAAAACCCGGCTCCACTTCATATTGCCACTTCGGCGCGTTTGCCAAGACTTCACAGTTTTTCATATTTTAATCCCAAAGGCTCTGAAGGTTTATTATTACGAGGTCATTCTACTTAGCTCGTTTAAAAAGACAAGTATATATAAGCCGTTGATTCAACTACACTATTACTTTCAACAACGAGTACCAACAAGACAGACATCCCCATAAATATTCGATCAGGATCCCCAGATGGACTTGACCACGACACTGATACTATCTATGTTTCAAGCGGGTAAAAGGAAATATCGCACGCATCACCGTAACCCTCAATCTCAGTAAGGAGTTATTCAAAATGAGACAGACATTTTCTTTTTTATCAAAATTGGTAATTGCTCCGCTGCTGATTTCAATCACTTGTTCATCATATGCCGCAGACGACAAAAAATTTGCCTACTTATTTGGTCAAGATGGAGAAATCAAAACCATTTGTAATAATATTGTTTTCAGTACATCAACCCATGCAGCTCCACCGCCTCTTGGAAATGGTAAGAAAATATTCGATCAATGCAGTCAAAAAACACATCCTTGGGGTCCAAAATACTCTTCAGAGTATGTAATGATTCTCACCTCCAAACTTTGGGTAGAAGAGCAAATCAATGACACAAAAAATTCTACCCATAAAATCGAAGAAAAACTAACAGGTGAAATTGCAAAGCTAACGAATGAGATACAGGATTTGAAAAAGCATTACGCATTAATGCAAAAGAATTTTGAAAAGCTCATAAATGAACAGCGTCCTTAGGGGATAATGCTTATCTCAAACTTCCTCCTGATAAATAATCTTTTCGCCCCAGCGTTTGATCAATGGCAATTCACCTGCCCATACTGCTAAGGATAGGTCATCTCTATCATCGATAGGCCCCCCGGTTCGCACTTTCACCGCACCCTCACCAATATTCATTTTTAACAAGGTGGTGGCTTTCAGCTCCTTATCGTTGGGTACGCGTATTTGGTTCCATCGGCCTGGCTCCAACTGTTCGATAAAGTGTGTATATATTTTCAATTGCTCCGCCTCATCATCGACCGCTGTAAATGCGCCAAACAAAACTGCCGATCGATAGTTGGCACTATGGTTAAAGGCGGACTTCGCCATTACCCAACTATTAAATTCGGCAAATGATACACAACTATTACTACCGCCAGTAAGTTGTTTTACCAGTCGACTGCCACGACTGCCATGAATATATATCGCCTCATCCACGCGCCAACAAAGCATAGGAATCGATATGGGATCTCCGCCCTGGTTAAAACAAATATGAGCCATTTTAAGATCATCAATAATGGGATATAAATCAGCTTTCATGTAGCTGGCTCTGAAGGCGGATCGCTTAACTTGGGATTGGGAGGTTTTGTTTAACACGCTTAGTCCTTAATAAAGTAAATTGTTATTGCATTTGACTTACCCTCAGTGTCCGGTAATATTGGCTCTACTAGAAGACCCAATATTGTATAATGTATGGTGCCAATTTGAAAACTACTGAACATGATTCTCTTCGTGATTTTGAATGTGATAAAAAATCACGAACCCCCCTGCAACTACAGATATACCTAGCCATTAAAGAGAGAATTCTCGCAGGCAGGTTAGTTCCTCAAACGCGATTACCCTCTAGCCGAGAGCTGTCAATAGCCTTGGCCGTAAGTCGCAACACCGTCACTGGCGCTCTGGAACAACTAAAATCAGAGGGATATATAAAAACAAAACCCGGTGCAGGACATTACGTCTCAGATGAATTACCCGACCATTTTCTAAAAGTTAGCACTACTACAAAACCAATCACTACAACAAAACCCAGCACCCCCCAAACAATTATTAAATCACGCAAGATATCTGAACTTTCTCTCTCATCCTTGGGACAATCATTAATACCTAAGCCCCGCCTTCGGGGTTTAGGTAATAGCAGCTTTGAACCCGGAGTACCTGATCTTAAAGCATTTCCACTTAAGAAATGGAACCAAATCTATCATCGTCAAGGTCAACGGCAGTCTCTGTTAGGATACGATTCGTTTCAAGGCTACCAACCCTTGCGTGATGTGTTGTCTGATTATCTGCGATCATCTCGTGGATTGGTGTGTACTCCAGAGCAAATCATTATCACCACGGGAGCACAGCAAGCTTCAAGCATCGCAATTCAAATCCTATTAGAACAAGGGGACGAAGTTTATGTTGAAAACCCGGGTTATGTGGGTATGCGAAAAGCCTTTGAGGCACAAGGGGTAAAGCCTATTGGTATTGACGTGGGCGACCAGGGTATTGACGTCAACAAATTACCAAAACAGCCCACCGGTAAGCTACTCTGCATCACCCCAACCCATCAATACCCAATGGGAGGAATAGTGCCTTTAGCAAACCGTTTGAAGATTTTGCAATGGGCCGTCGACAATCATATCTGGGTGCTAGAAGATGACTATGATAGCGAGTATCACTACGATCATAAACCCATTGCGGCTATGCAAGGCTTAGGCTTCCAAGACCACGTCATTTATATCGGATCATTTAGTAAAGTTTTATACCCAGGCCTGAGGCTAGGGTATTTGGTAGTACCAGAGTATTTGGTGAATCCATGCGTTGAGGCCAAAAATCATATGACCGGGCAGACGCCTAATATTGAACAAGCGACCGTGGCAGAATTTATTGAGTCGGGACAGTTTTTACGTCATCTACGGAAAATGCGCCTCATTTACGAAGAAAAATTAAAGGCTATTTTACGTTCCTGTCAAAAACATTTGTCCGATATCGCTTCCCCACAATACACCGGAGCGGGTATGCATATCGTATTGACCTTCAATGCTACACTGAATGATCGTAGCCTAAAAGATATTGATGTAGTTAATGCTTTGAATAAAAAAAGGCTATTCGCCAGTGCGCTATCTACCTATTATTTAAAGCGTCCGCAACATCAAGGCTTGGTATTAGGGTTCGCCAATACTGATGTGCGAGACATGGATAAGAAAATAAAAATGCTTCGCCAAGTAGTAAACTCATTGTTATCCCATGGTTAGCGTTTTGTCACCCTAAGTACAGATGATAATCTCTAAATATTGGTATACTAGCCTTGACGGGATATAGCCCCATAAAATATATACTAACAAACCAACACGTTCGACCATCAACTAATGCCAGCCAATCACAAGCTAGAGGCGAATTGCAATGACTATTACCCTAAAAGATCTTCAGGAGAAAGTACGTCTACAAAAGGAGCTGGTTCCTGCTTTGTACGGTAATGTTGATTTTGAGATGACACCGGAACGGTTCACTGATGACCCCAACGTGGAAAGTATGATTTCGGGGAAATTAGAGAAGAAGTATCGTAAAAAACTGCTCCGCGACAAAGAAAGTATAGAGCGCGCAAGGGCCTACACCATGCTAGGTGACACGGTTGCAGATGCCTATGCGGCTTTAATGGTGAAACAATATAGATTTAGAGAATTGGTTGATATGCTGGACCAGGCATGCGAATACGGCGTCGAAAGTGTTCCCAATGCACCTGAAGAGTTGGTCCAGTTTATCGCTGCCATGGAAAAAATACCTGAATGGTTAGATATGGATTTAGTGGATCAAGGAGCACGACATAGTCGTATTCACATGGCAACATTAGTTCCATTTGCTCTACGCGGTACGTTTATCGCAACCTTCATGAATAAATACTCAGGTCTACCCATGTCAATGACCGGCACCTTGTCAGGCAATTCGGCAGCAAGACGGGTCAACGAAACCGGCAGTTTTTTTACCAGTGCCACGCTACCCGGTGCCCTTAGACGCAATGGTAACGCTTTTAAGGCCGCCGCAAAAGTGAGACTCATGCACTCAATGGTTCGATATGATTTTCTCTCAAAACCAGGCAAGTGGGATTGTGAAACTTATGGCATACCCATTCCGCAAGTTGATCAAATGCCCGCAGGTACCATTCCCGCATTTTTAACTGCTTTTAAAGTCATACAACAAGGGCGAAAACATTTTACTCGTTCAGAGCGAGGCATTGTCGAACTCTGTCGATACCAAAGTTATCTATTGGGCTTACCCGAGGAGTTATTACCCGGCACACCCAGAGAGATATTCAATATCATGATGACTTACAGCTCAACGCTAAGGGAAGGATATGATGATACTGTCGGCGGTGAATTAGTAAGAGCGACCATGGCCGGATACAGACCTCGGGACAAATCGCTGAAGAGCAGAATTTACAATGAAATTGAGAAAAGTTTCTCCCGTGTTTTTTTCCATCAAATATTCACTGGCGTAACGGGCAAGCCCTACGCAAAAATTATGGGTGTTGAGGCTGACTTAAAAGACTACGCACTATTTGCAGCAGCGAATTGTTACATTTTACCGCAAATGGGTTTCCATATGGTGGCAGAAAAAATACCCATTCTGGACGGTATTGCAGATAAAAGCTTAATAAAGAAAATACATCATTTGTTAACCGAATATGGACATGCAGAGTTTATAACAGACTCCTCGGATTACTCCTACACCAAGAAACCAGCAATTAAACCTATCACCGGCATCGCTAAAAGCAATGTATTGCCCTGGAAAGGAGGTCAGCCAGCTACAGCATGAGCTTAGAAGCTTCACTCGTCACAGGCACCAAACGAATAATCTGTCCACCAGCACTGTGTTCTAACAAAAGATAAATATTACCATCGGCACCCATTTCGATATCTCGTATCCGCGCCAAGCCCTTAATCACAGTTTCCATATGTACTAGTTTATTTCCGTCGAGAACCATACGATACAACTCTGTCGCCTTCAGAGACCCCACTAATGCATTGTGCTTCCATTTTGGGAACTGATCACCATCATAGAAAATAAAACTCGACACGGCTGGTGAAGGCGTCAGATCCACCACGGGCTGTTCAATGTCTTTCAGATCAAACTCAATATCTAGATTGTTGCCATACTCCACGGCCGACCCATCATAATCCAGACCCAGAGAATATAACGGCCAACCGTAATTTCTACCGGGTAGCAGTAAATTTAGCTCATCTCCCCCGCGAGGCCCCATTTCAGTACCCCACAGCTGACCCGTTTGAAAGTTAAATTCCAAGCCCTGAGGGCTTCTGTGGCCATAGGTCCAAATGGTTTTAAAGGCACCCTCCGTATCCAAAAACGGGTTGTCAGTGGGTACACCTCCGTCATCATGCATACGGTGTATCTTGCCATAGGGCGTACTCAAGTCCTGTATACCATGATAATTCGACTTACCCTTTACGCCAATACTCATATATACGTGATTCTGATCATCGAAGGTAATACGACCACCCGCTCCCATATCAGGCAAAGGCGAATAAAAATCCTTATCGGCACTCCAAATGGTTTCTTCATCGACCCATTCACCATCTTTGATGCGAGCACGCACCAATTTATTGAAACTTGTAGGCAGTAACACGCTGCAGTCCGCGCAACGTTCCGTGTAGTGTAGATAAATCCAGCCATTCTCTGCATATTGCGGGTGCAAGGCTACGTCAAGCAACCATCCCAAACCAAAATCCAATGAGAATAATTCAATACCATCGTCATGGACCAAGGGGGTCCCTTTCACGAGTTCCGATAATGCACCATCGGTGGATACAATGCGCAACCCTTGATTTTTTTCAGTTACGAGAATTCGGCCATCGGGCAAAGGAGCAATAGAAAATGGGAAAGGATGTAAGCTACTCGTGACCACCTCCATCCGAAAATCATGTAACTCAGTTTTGATCGTATT
>JAESQG010000325.1 GCA_016765265.1 Pseudomonadales bacterium
ATCTGCAGGTTGGCGATCGGTCGGCCAATCGGCACGCTGCGCCGTTCCTGGCCGCTGCAGCGCCAATGAGTAACGTCGATGGCCGCTTCGGTCGGGCCATACAGGTTGTACAGCTCGGCCTGCGGCAAGAGTTGCCGCGTGCTGCTGGCCAGCTCCGCCGGCAGCGCTTCACCGCTGCAGACGATACGTCGCAGGCTTTCGCAACCGTGCAAGTCGCCATGACCGACGAAGGCCGCCAGCATCGAGGGGACGAAGTGCAAGGTGCTGATGTGCCCTCTGTCGGAAGTAAGAAAAATTGCCGACTCAAAAGCCGGCTTTTCTCAAGACCTTTGGAACGAGATGGCAGAACTCGGTTGGCTAGGTATTACCATCCCTGAAAATTACGGCGGCCTGGGCATGGGCTGGGTAGATCTGATTGTTGTGCTTGAAGAGTGTGGCCGCAGTCTATTCCCCTCCCCTATCATTTCTCACAACTTAGCTGTGGATGCGCTCTTAACAGCGGGAACCGAACAACAGAAAGAAGCCTGGCTACCAAAGATGGCCAAAGGACAAAAACGTGGCTGCGTCGCCATCAATGAAAAAACTAATTGGCATGCACCCGAGGGAATTAAACTTAAAGGTGAAACACAAGGTGACGGATACCGCTTAAGTGGTGAAAAACATTTTATTAGCGATGCTACCTCAGCCGACTTTTTTATCATCGCTTTTAGAACCGGCGATAAAATAAGTGATCTTGCCTTAGCAATCCTTGACAGCAAAGCCGATGGTATAGAAGTAGCTTTAACTGAGACTCTTGATAAAACAAAACGTGAAGGAATGATCACTTTAAACAACGTGACGGTATCAAAAGCGCAACTACTCTCTGAAGGTCCGGCGGTAACGGATACCCTATCGCGCTTATTGGAACTTGGAGCGGTGGCCGTCACTGCAGAATCCGTTGGAGCAGCAGAAACTGCACTTAATATCACCACAGAGTACGCTAAAGAACGAATTCAATTCGGCTCCCCAATAGGCCGTTATCAGGGCGTCAAACATCCACTAGCAGATATGTATGTAGATATAGAATCCTTCAAGTCCTTAGCCTATTACGCTGCATGGGCAGCAGATGAAAATGAGGAAGCGTTATCACGATCTGCCTCTATCGCTAAAGCCTATGCCTCGGACGCCTTTGCCCGCATCGGTACCGACAGCATCCAGCTACACGGCGCCATTGGTTACACTGATGAATATGACATACAGCTATTTATTAAACGTTCAAAGTGGATGCGTCCGGCTTTTGGCGATACTCATTTCCACCAAGACCGTATAGCGGCTCTTAGTTTTAATTCATAGGAAAGGAAAGTAAGATGGATTTCGATTTATCACCCGATGAGCTAGTCTTTCAACAAGAAGTGCGCGACTTNATTAAAGAGAACATGCCGAGCAAAGTTGAAAAAAAAGATGAAATGGCTTTTGTCGCTGAGTGGAANAAAAAAGTACGGNAAAAAAGATGGGTGGGATACACCTGGCCAAAAGAAATGGGCGGTGGCGGTGGAACGCTAATGAAGCAAGTCATTCTTAAACAAGAAATGGCATTAGCAAAAACGCCNGGGTTGGGCACTTGTTTTATGGGTTTATCTTGGGTGGGTCCAGGCATTATTCAGTCTGGCACGAAGGATCAACAAGAGCGATTTCTTCCTGATATTTTGGACAGTAAATTTCAGTGGTGTACCGGTTACTCGGAACCGAATATTGGTAGTGACCTCGCATCACTGCAATGCAAAGGCGAAAATAAGGGCGATCATTATCTGGTGAACGGCCAAAAAATGTGGACTTCACTAGCTCCTTTCGCCGAATGGATGATACTGCTTGTCCGTACCGACTCCTCATCCGACAATAAACACGAAGGGATAACCTGCCTCCTTGTTCATATGAAGTCGCCAGGTCTTGAAGTTCGTCCTATTAAAAACATGACCGGTAGTGCTGTGTTTGCAGAAGTATTCTTTACCGATGTAAAGGTGCCAGTGGAAAACCGCTTAGGCGAAGAGGGTCAAGGCTGGATGGTAACGGTCTCTGCTCTTGCCAACGAACGCTCTAGCATCGCNGAAGTCACTGNATTAGAACGCAAACTGGATGACCTNAAAGCCTTNGTCAAGAGAACTGAAATNCAAGGTAAACCAGCCAAGGACGATCAGTCTGTGCGGAGGACTATCGCGCGCTTTGAAACCATTATTGAGTCTATGCGACTCAACGGTATGCGCTATCTCACGAAGCAACTAAAGGGTGAACCTGTCTCTAGTGAAACCTCTGTCAATAAGCTACACAAGGCTATGCTAGAGGTACAAATGGGAGACTTTGCCGTCGAAATATTGGGACAAACCGGTATACACTCACGCAACTCCCCCGATGCAATGGACAAGGGAAGGCATGCCTATCGCNCTCTTAGCTGGCCAGACGTTGTCATTGGCGGCGGCACCCCAAACATTCAGAAAAACATCATTNCCGAAAGGATACTGGGACTACCTAAGGATTAGATACTAAANCGAAAAGAGACAACACCTAGATCAGTGTGACTAATCTAGGTGTTAGATTCTCAGCTAACGTTAGACTTAATCGGCGACGCTCGATTTAGCACGTCATCTTTCACACTATTGGCGATGGCCGCCACCTCATTGATATCCTCGNCACCNACTCCCAGCTCCGTTAGGGTAGCCGCTAAATGCTCAACCACTGCATCAAAGTGACTTTCATTTAAGCCCAAATGAGCATGACCACTACGCATATCCTTATCCGTATAGCCGCTGGGACCGCCAAAAACCATAGTCAAAAAAGCTTTTTGTTTTACGGCTTGTGCTGCCATATCAAGGTCTTGAAAAAAACTGCTAATCCTCTCGTCAGCTAAGACCTTTTCGTAAAATTTATCGACTGCTGCATTCACCGCAGCTTCACCACCTAAACGTTCATACAACGACGCCATACTACACCTCATTATTAATACATCAGTATCTTGNCCAGAAGAGCTACCTGTTTAATNGCAGCTCAAAATAAGTCTAGCCTAACTTTCGTCATTTAAACCGATTCGATAAACGAGATGGAATTAAGGAGATNTTNTAGTGACTTGAGNCAATTAAAGTCGACAAAACAGCTAAATTATAAAAACAAAAATCTTATGTCTGTCGCTAAAAGATAATAGCNAAAGGCATAAGATTTTCTGGTTGAACCACTAATGTTGATAAAGCATGGATTTACACTATTCGTGAACCTTTTTTGTCCCAGTACTTATCTTTCAATACTCGCTTATATAATTTTCCTGTTGGCAAACGTGGAAGCTCAGGCGTAAAGTCAACGCTTTTAGGGCACTTATAATGGGCGATATGTTCTCGNGCATAAGCCACTAATTCTGCGGCTAATTCATCNCTGGGTTCAACACCNGGCACTAGNTGNACCACCGCCTTGACCTCTTCTCCCATTTCCTCACTAGGCACGCCGATAACAGCCACATCCGCTATTTTATCATGCAANATCATTTCATTTTCAATTTCTTGNGGGTAGATATTNACACCACCTGAAATGATCATAAAGCTCGCCCGATCCGTCAGGTATAAATAATTATCTTTATCCACATAACCTACATCACCTAGCGCTGACCAATTNTCATGATCNGGGTGTTGTGCTTTTTTAGTTTTTCCGGGATCTCGATGATACTCAAAAGGCATCTGTGGCATTTCAAAATAAACGATACCAGGTTCACCGACAGGTAATTCTTTTCCGTCATCATCACAGATATGGATAATACCAAGTAATGCCTTCCCAACAGTACCCGGATGAGCTAGCCATTCTTGCGGGTTACAATGGGTAAAACCGTTGAGTTCGGTTCCACCATAATATTCATAAATAATCGGCCCCCACCAATCGAACATCTTCCGCTTTATGCCAGCAGGACAAGGCGCCGCAGCATGAATAGCCACTTTATGTGAAGACAAATCAAATTGCTTTAGCTCTGCTTCTGGTGTTTTTAACATTCGGCTAAACATTGTGGGCACCCATTGACTATGGGTTACCTTGTATTGCTCTATCGCTTTGAGAGCCGCCAAGCCATCAAACTTCGGCATCATCACTACAGTGCCTCCGAGAGCTTGTATGCCGTGACAAAATCCACTCGGCGCTGAATGGTAAAGGGGAGCAGGAGACAAATAAACAGTATCCTCATTAGCACTCCAAAGCCCCGATAGCATACCACCTACGGCACCGGCACCATCAGTCACCTTTAGGCCAGTCATGGCGCGAAAAATACCTTTAGGCTGTCCGGTAGTGCCNGAACTGTACAACATNAACTGACCNNCAGGTTCNTCAGCAAGGTTTTCTATGGAATAGTTTGCGATTTTATCTTCGTAACTTTCATANCCNTCTACTACACCATCTACCATCAGACAGGTTTTACAATTAGGCGCGTGTTGCGGCAACTTCGCTGCAACCTCTGCTAAATATTTTGAAGCAACAATGGCCTTTGCTTCGCAATTTTCAAGAATATATCCCGCTTCTTCATGGGTAAGATAACGATTAATGGGGGTCAAATAGAGGCCCGAACGCATAGCCGCCCACAGCACTTCGAAATATCTCAGATTATTTTCCATAAAAACAGCAATGTGATCACCCGGTCGCGCACCCATTNCCCATAGAAGGTTAGCAAGTTGATTAGAGCGTTCGTTTAGTTGTTTGTAAGTAGTGCTCTCACCGGTGTCGGCATTAATTGCCGCTGGTTTTTCTGGAAATTCCTTTGCCCATTTTCCTGGATACATTTCATATCTCCCTAATTTTTATAGTTAACCTGCAGCGTATTTACATATGTGTAGAGTCTGTTAACCCCATCACCCAAGTATGGTAAGAACTGTAACCGCTCTATATCACAATCTCAACAGATATCAGAAAGGGCTGCCCTGCCACCCCCATGGTACTCTTCTATAAGAATCCTCTAATTCAACAGTCATAACCCTCGGTGAAAAGAGAGCGTGTTTATAACGGTGTCTATTTTAAAGCGCTACGCTATACCATCTCAACTCCTTCGCTATTCGCGATAGATTTCTCCACCAAATAAAATGGTGCAAAATAGACTCACTTTGGTGCACCTTTGTGGGTCTTTTCAGATAAAAATAGATAATATACATAACTATCATATAGTTGCATGATTGGTACATTTATTGCTTTATCGCAACAATAACTCCAACAGACACATTGCAAGACCAAGGTATTTAGTCCTATGAGCGAATCCACGATAAAAGCTAGTTTTCTTTCCTTCACCGGCAGGGCAAAAATTCTTCACATGACCTGGTTAGCTTTTTTCGTCACTTTCTTAGTTTGGTTTAGCCACGCGCCATTATTGCTTTTCATTCAAGACGCTATGGGCTTAACAGACCAACAAATTAAGACCTTGTTAATCCTCAATGTGGCCCTCACCATTCCGGCCCGCATATTAACAGGTATGTTGGTCGATTCTTATGGTCCACGAAAAACATACTCCGCCATGTTATTGGCCACCGGTGGACTGTGTTTCTTTTTTGCATCCGCTCAAAGCTTTGAGGTTCTAGCATTGGCTCGATTCTTAATGGGCTTTGTCGGTGCCGGGTTTGTGATTGGTATTAGAATGATTAGCGAATGGTATCCAGCAAAGCAACTGGGATTAGCGGAAGGCATATACAAAGGGATGGGTAATGTGGGTTCAGCAGTGGCAGCAGTTTCATTACCTACCCTTGCGCTGTACATCGGTGGAGATGACGGTTGGCGTTATGCCACGGCGATTACAGGCGTTATAGCGCTTATTTATTCGGGCATTTACTACGCGTCGGTATCGGATACACCGGCTGGATCTACTTATTTTAAACCCAACAAATCAGGTGGTTTGGAGCTCACAAGTAAACGAGATTATATTTTCTGTTTGTTGATGAACATTCCCATGTTTGGAGCGCTAGCAATACTAACCAGGAAGGTAACCGCCCTCGGATTAATAAATGATATCGCAGCTACCCTAATCTACATCCTCTTGGTAGCGCTCTATTTATTACAAGCTCGCCAATTGTTCCAAGTGAACAAAGAGATGTTGGACAAGCCCGTAGATAAAATTCTTCAGTATAATTTTAAACAGGTGGCCATTTTGAGCGTAGCCTACGCTGTCACTTTTGGCGCCGAATTAGCGGTGGTATCCATGTTGCCTTTATTTTTTAAAGACACCTTTCTGATTCCTGTCGCCTTAGCGGGCATGTTTGGCGCTTGTTTTGCAGCAACTGACGTGCTTTCTTGTCCATCGGGCGGATTCATCAGTGACAAATATGGCCGTAAAATGTCTTTGGTTATTTTATTGGGTGGCGCCGCGATTGGATTCTTTGTTATGTCACAAATTAACAGTGAGTGGCCTATCGCACTAGCGGTGATAACAATGATATGTTGTTCCTTCTTTTTGGGCGCCGCCGCTGGATGCGTATTTGCAGTTGTACCTTTAATTAAGCGTCGTCTTACGGGACAAATTGCTGGCATGGTGGGCGCCTACGGAAACATTGGTGCAGTCCTCTTTCTCACGGTATTTTCCTTTGTCTCTCCAGCGACTTTCTTTTTGACTATTGCTGGAGGTATTGCCTTTGCAATGGTTTGCGCTGCATTTTTGGATGAGCCGAAAGGCGCCATGGCTGAAATCATGCCGGACGGGACGGTACAGTTAATTGAAGTACACTAGAACTGGCGTACTTTTAACTACTAAGATTTTGAACATATAGTACTTTGAACATTTAGGATTTTGAACATAATAGTACTATGTATGTAGTACTTAATTACTAGGCCACAGTAAGCTACTCTTAGATGAGCGCACCTTTAATTTGCGGTGCGCTCAAAATGCGACACTAAACTTCTTTTGTCATTTTTATGCAGACAGTCTCTACTTCTTGAAACCAATCTATATCTCACACGCTACGATTTTTCTCACCTCTAGTTAACTTTAAATCTCTTTACTATGTTACTTACTATGTTACTTACTATGTTACGTCGTTGACAAAGGCCGTTGACGGCCTTCTTTGCCTTATCAATCAATTAGGGGCTCACAATTTCATTGTCATTGATCGCAAAATAGATTGTAATTGAGATACTAATATAGGTGATTTTTCACGGACCAGTTCGGCGCGTGAAATCATTGATACCGTAACTATTTATGTCTAAGTGGAGAATATGATGGAATGGAATTTGGGCGATATACATGATGCAATTGCAGAAGTCTTACCTGCCGAG
>JAESQG010000326.1 GCA_016765265.1 Pseudomonadales bacterium
CGAATGGCGACTTTGCCGGTTTTTTGAAGTTGATGCAGCACCTCAAGAGAATCTGCTAGTTTTGCGGAAGGTGTTGCCATTTTGCTTACGCTCGATTGCTTTTCTATGCCATCGCTAGTCTATTATGTTGTAGTATAAATAGTTTATTACGTCAATCTAAAACTAGTTTATTATGTTGCAATATAATAAATAGTCGGAGTCGGGTAGTAAAGAGACTCGATTAATCGAAGGTTTTTGGTGCCTCAGGATTGGGTTTAACAACACGCGATCAAAAAAAAAGCCGCTGATGCGGCGTTTTTTTATTTCATAGTATCTACTCTATCAGTATATGTTTGAGTTAAAGTCCATTGCGAACCTTTGTCCTCCTCCGAAAAATAACTCTAAACTACCTTTCACATGATTCCTGCCTTTTTCAATAATGGTAATGCTACCACTATCAAAATTTATATCGCCATCTGGCGGGAAGGAGTCAACAAGGCCCACAGAACTGATAATGACTGATGCCCCCTCAGGCGCTACGGTGTAGGTACCCCTTTGAATAGTATTATTACCCAGATTCATGTGTATTCTGTAAATATGACCGCCACTGATTACTGCCATGGTGAGTTCCGTATTAGCCACCCCATCCTCTAACTTAATCATAGGCTTATCAATACAGCTTACAGTCACAGCGGGAAATTTACCCATACCCGCTATGGTCATACAAGCACTATTACCAACCCTGGATCGCTTTCTAAATATTATCGTAGGCGCCCAATCTGGCAGTCCATTTAAGTCCACTGCAAGAACGTCATTGCTTCTCACATCAATGGAGCCTATCAAAGTGTCTCCCACAAACAATTCATTAAGTTCCCTAGCAACAAGCTCACTATCCCCACTATTGGCTAGCTCTGCGGGTCGTACTAAAAGCTCACAGATTGTCATTCCCAAGGTATCGACGTTATCCATAAGAATCAAACTGGCATTAATAAGACCGGAGGAGTCAAATCCGTCCAAGCCATCAATTAACGAAATGCCGCCCCTGAGAACAATTTTCTGAGCGTTATCAATTGTCCAAGTACCGGTTAGTCCAGACGCTGGACTTGTCGCAGTACAATCATCCGGGGCCGTCACCGGAACTTCGTTAATAGTGCCGATAGAATACAAGTCAATTTCAGCACACACATCCATACCAGGATTGTTTAGCGAAAAATCACCCGAAAAATCACCTTGCTCAGATGAGAAGGAATAATGCCCTGATGCCAAAGTCTCATCGCAAACATCAAACGTAATCGAACCTGCTGTGAACTCGACTTTATCTGTCACTAACGTTGACTGAAAACGCGCGCTTTTCATGCTCGCACTAACTTCAGACCCTATGCTATTAATGTTATCCGCGTCAGCACCGCCTCTAAAGATCATACTAAACTCTAGAATTTCATCACCATAAGTGGCGTTAATAATCACATTCGCAGCACCATTATCTTCGATCGCATCCCCGCAAACAGCTCTAACTTCCGCTAAACTGGGTGCATTTCCAGTACTGTTCAAACTAAATTTGTTAATCTCTATCTTATCCAACAACACGTCCGCTGAATTAATCGTAAAAGCAAAAGGCACATCACTACCAACCTCAAGCATAATTGCGTCGTCACTCACATAGATGAAACTTAGTGCGGGTCCACCATCTTTATCCAAATGCCTAGAGTCGTACCTTGTTCCTGTTACATCGAAGTCTTCAAGACTGTGTTCTATGCAGTCGTAAACACTAGCAGTGGTGCCTTGATCCGCAACTAAGAATGAATAATTTGTTTTCACAACAATCTGGGTACTACCACCCCAAAGTCCCGTTATTCTACCCGCTGTGGTGACCACATCATGGGTAGGCTCTCCCGTGCCCCTGTCCTCGACAGCCTCATCACCACCGCCACCACCAGAGCAAGCGCTCATTACCACGCTAGTAGCCAGCACAAACATAAAGGATAAGAAACGATTATTAGATTTCATACAACTACCTTTCTCTAATTAACTACGGTTTTACTTTAATTATTATTCTTAAATTTTATTTTTAATCATTATATCTAACATGTGAAGCAGCGATAAAATCCTGATTGTTTGGCCACGCCAACTCTGATCAAAAAGAGACCAGAATATATCACAGTTTTTATATACGATCCTAGAATCATCTAATTAATGTGGACCAATCGTATAAACAACATAAACTCAACAAAACAATACAGTACGGCTAATGAATTTCTTCCAACTAATGGAAACACGACTTTCATAGCGCAGTTTTTTTAATTCTCTAAATCAGAATACTCTCGAATAAAAATCGATAACGACTTTTTGTCCTCCAGTAGACACTAAATCCAGTTTACCTTTTACCCGAAAACTATCTTTTCCTGTGAGTGTAACTGTACCGCTTTCAAAAGTGAGGGTATCGGTTCCAAAGGGTGCCATCAATCCTGGCGAGCTAATAGTAACGGCCACTTCTCCGGCGGCCAAATCATAAGTACCTTGGGTAACACTGCCTTCAAAATCCATTATTATTCGGTAGATTTCGCCGCCGGTGATCACTCCCATAGTAAGTTCAGTGACTTCGGCTTCCCCTGCGTCATTTTCACTAAACAAGGGTTCGTCAATACAGCTTATTCTCGTTCTCGGTAATTTAGCCATGCCTTCGAAGGACATACACACATCATTTCTTCTTAAGTCTGCTCGATCAAAAAGATGGGAAGCTCCGTAAACCCAGGGACATTAATATCCAATTGAATGCTATCGTTGTTTTGTACAGTGATACCGCTAAACAAATCCCCACCTGTCAATTCATTAACGTCTGTTGACGTCGTTAGATTATTCCCTTCTCTTATAAGCTCAGCGACGCCATCAGTTTCGCAAAATGTCATTGTCACCGTTTCATTCTTATCGAATATCATAACCCCTATATTGATCAATTTATTAGGGTCAAGATCGCCTACATCTTCTATCGATCCAGCCGCTTTCTGCAAGAAAAGCTTGGTGAATGTTTCTATTTTCCATATGCCAGTTAAACCTTCACTCGCTTCTCTCGCGGTACAGGGCTCCTCGGGCTCAACTAGTTGAGCATCTGCTGAATCAGAACCACCGCCTCCGCCACCACAGGCGCTAAGCCACACACTGGTACTCAGCACAAACGCTAGGGAAAGGAGATGATTATTAGATTTCATAAAACGGCCTATTATCTGCTGACTTACTTATTGTTTTCTTAGTTTTATTATTAAATCTCGCTCTTTCCTGTGAGGAGTATCAACTGATCAGCACACCCGCTCACACCTAGCCACATGATACTATCGGCTAGAACCATAGGCCACAAATAGAGTTAGGTAGACTTTGACGAAGAAATGTAACACAAATAGGTCTTATTTTGGGTGATTCCACTACACATCGCAGACATCTCGCCGCCTAATAACTCATTCTTCTAAAAAATGAGTCTATTTAGGTGACCATATAATATCCCGCGGAAAGGTAATACCCTGTATACGACTAACGTTTTTTCTTCTTTTTCCCTTTCTTTTTGTTCTTGGTTTTTTTTGGTTTTTTATCCCAACCCATCGCCTTTTGGAATCGCTTTTTTAGATCAGCTTCTTGTCTGGTTTTTTTCTCGCCCAGCAGTCGTTCTCTCTCACTGGTAAGATCAACTACCGGTGCCACCGTTTTTTTAGCCGTATCTTCATCGTCAGAGCCCTCATTATCAACCACGGCAACGAATCCTTATATTGTTCAAATTTAGTTTATGGCCCCTACTCACCGAATTGTAAGCTTTAATCACAAGTCGGCCAAGCTTTGCGTACATAGCCCACCTCCTCAATACCTTACATGCTAAGGCCACTTTGTTATTATCTGTTATTCGCAGACTTCATAGGTTAACATCGCGGAAGTTATGTAGATTTTGATTAGGAGTGGTACATGAGCGAGCGCAATGTTAGAAAACCACTTAAACGAATAAAATCTGGTGCATTTGAGCGACGATTCGCTATGGCAAAGGCGGGCGTGGTGGCCAGTACCATGTTTGCTACACAATCGGCCGGCAACCTATTTAGAGATAAAGAATCCCGGCAAGAAAGGCAAAAAGAAATACTCTCTCACCAAACACAATACTTGGTAGATGAAATAGGAAAGTTGAAAGGCAGTATCGTCAAAATTGGACAAATAATGGCGCTATGGGGAGAGCATTTCCTCCCCGAGGAAGTGACCACCGCTCTACACACTTTGGAAGATGATACCACCACGGTAGCATGGCCCTATATGCGAAGAGTGCTAGAAAATCAGCTAGGGCTAGAAAAACTCGCGGACCTGGAAATAGATGAGATCCCCATCGGAGCAGCTAGCCTAGGCCAAGTCCACCTTGCCAAGCGTAAATCTGACGGCAAACTCATTTGCTTAAAAATTCAATACCCCGGTGTATCCGACGCCATCGACAGCGACCTCAATACCGTGGCCAATTTGCTACGTTTAACCCGTGTAGTCCCCATCACTGAAGAGTTTGAAGAGTGGTTGGATGAAATCCGGATGATGATGAAGCGTGAGGTCAATTACGAGATGGAAAAAGAATCCACCATCCGTTTCAAAAATTTATTGAAAGATGATCATCGCTATATCGTCCCTGAGATCTTTGAAGAATATTCTACTGGGCAGATAGTCGCTACCTCCTATGAGCCAGGTCTTAACTTCAACTCCCCCGAATTTCTGGGTCTGTCGCAGGAGCGCCGCAATCACATTGCTGAAGCCTGTATGGAGTTATGTTGGCGCGAGGTATTTGACTGGGGCGAAATGCAAACCGACCCTAATTTTGGCAATTTCTTTATTCGGCTTGGGGAAGACGGCGCCCCAGACAAATTAGTGCTAATTGACTTCGGCGCAGTTCGGGAGTTTTCAGCAGAAACCATTGGCCCCGGTAAGTTAATGATCGAGGGGGCATTTAAGCACGATAAAAAACTTATCCGCCAAGCACTCATAGATTTGAAGTTTATGAAAGAAGACACTCCAGACCGGATCATTCGCGCTTTTGCTGAGATGATATGTACTGCTATGAGCCCTTTGCTGATGTTGAAAAACATCCTCCACCAGCGCATCTACTCAACGAAAAAGGGGAATATAAGTGGGCTGAAAGCGACTTAGCATCGCGGGTTATACTCAAAGCATCTCAATCAGCATTCTCTGTACATTTTGCTATTCCTCCCAGAGAATTTATGTTTTTGAGTCGAAAGCTGATTGGGTCCTTCACCTTGATGTCGGTGATTAATGCGCAATTGAAAGGACACCACATCCTCGCCAAGTTTATTGACTAGCCTTTTGTATCCTTGTTGACTAAGGATAGGCTTTTGACTCCACCTTGCCCCACGAATATCACCGCGGTCCCATCACTAGAAGGCGAGATGCCTACCAGGGACTTCCGGTCTTTTCGGATAGTCTTTAAAAATTGTTTNCCGCCATCGTGACTTTTTAACACCACNCCCCCATTACCCACTATGTANACGGTCCCGTCATTCAACACTATGCCTGAATTNAGTCCCGTTTGAACGCCGCTATCAATTGCTNCCCAAGTATCGCCCTGATCTACNGTNCGATANAGCTTNCCTTGCAAACCNAAGATCAGCGCCACATCCGGTGACTTAGTTGCGACTACNCCGAAAAANGACCCGTCATAAGGGCTANNTAANTGCTCCCAGCTTTGCCCCTCATCCCGTGATCTATAAATTATACCTTTCTCACCCACTACCAGTAATACGCCGCCTTGCAATACCGCAACACTATTGAAATGCCAGCCATCTTCATTATCAATATGCTGAGTCCAGTCCAGCCAGGTTTCACCGCCATCCATGGTATGCAAGAAATAACCATAGGCGCCAACTGCAAACCCTTGCTTTGAGTTTTTAAACCACAGGTCCATCAGCGGCGTTCCACTGCGATCGATTTCGTCCACCCATTCCTCTTCATCAGTCGCCAAACTAAAGCGATCACTATATTGTTCGACCCAGGATTCACCACCGTCACTAGTGTGAAGAATCATAGCGTCGTGCCCTACAGCCCAACCGTTGTGTTCATCCGTGAAAAACACCGCGGTCATTAAAACCCGTGTGGGCACCTTCGCTTGAGTCCAAACACGACCTTGATTATCGGAGTAGATTATGTGACCCCGCTCCCCCACAGCTATAAGGCGGCTCCCAGCTTGGGCAACATCAATCATTAACGACTCGGTGACTTTAGGGGACATCAGGGAATACTCTGCATCAGAAGAAGAACTAGTCGTAGCCAATGCAGCCGCACAAGCTACAGCTAACCCCAAAGAGCACATTAACAACAGATAATTCATCATGCAGTTGATCCTCATTGCCGCTTACATCGAACGACTCGCCACCTCATAAACATCAGGCGAGAGGTTTGGCTCTGCCAATATCCGTTTCAACTCACTCTGCATTAGCCCCTGACGGGTTTTGTTGTACTTGCGCCAACGCGTTAACCCCCCTAACAATCGCGCAGCAATCTGTGGATTTAATTTATTCAAGTCAATCACTCTATCTGCCAAGAACTGGTAACCTGAACCATCAATCTTATGGAAGTTAACNGCATTNCCACTGCAAAATGCNCCCACTAATGCCCGCACNTTATTGGGATTTGTCATCTCAAACGNTTCATGCTTCATTAGAGCCTTTACATGATTTAATGTANTAGGGGACGGGCTGCTTGCTTGGATACCTAGCCAAAGATCTACCACTAAGGGTTCATGCTGCCACTGCTGATAAAAGCGCTCTAATAACGATTTGCGTTCAGGCAGATCAGAATGTGCAAGAACTCTCAATATCGTACTTTGGTCAGTCATATTATTAGCAGCATCGAACTGGTCGATACATAGTTTGATAGTCTCAGCATCCTCTAAAGTGGCGAGATAAGAGAGGCAGCTATTACTCAGGCTGCGTTTAGCGATATCTGCAGCTATGGGTTGGTATTCACCGGTCACCCTATTCTCGTGGTAGGTCGTCAATAACAAGGGGCGCAGCGCCAGAGCGATTTCTTTTCTAGCAAACTCTCTCACTTTGTGGATACCATCCACATCCACTTCACCGTTTTCTTTATTGGCGCAGGCTTCACTGAGGTAGGCTTCGCTAGGCAGTGCAAACATCATCGCAACCATCGCTTTATCTAGGGTAGTATCCTCAAGCACTCTACCATAGGCTTCGATTAAAGCAGGATCGAGACTAAGGGCCTTATTCTTTTCATTTTTTCTTTTAGGGTCAAGCTTACTATTTTGATCCACTAGGGACAGAAGCACATTAGTTCCTAATCGATACCCCGCGTCCCAGCGATTGAATCCATCAGAATCATTCCCCATCAACAATGCCAGGTCCTCTGTACTGTAATCATAATTTAATTTAACGGGCGCAGAAAAACCACGCAGTAAGGAGGGCACTGGCTTCTCCGTCACACCCTCGAAAGTAATCCGCTGGTCAGCATCAGTAATCGCTAATACGATTTCCGTTTCAGTCACGTGGTGTGAATCTTTAATCCGCAGGTCAA
>JAESQG010000327.1 GCA_016765265.1 Pseudomonadales bacterium
CAGCACCTTCGTGGCGCAATATTTCGGTGCAAAACAGTATAGTAAAATTGGGGTCGTAGTATGGCAGGGCGCTTATATTAGCGGCTTTGGAGTGATAGTTGCGTTACTAGGTTATTACTTTGCAGAAGAAATCTTTCACTTCTTTGGTCACGAGGAACCAATCCGGCTCCTTGAAGTAAGTTATTTTAAAGTTTTAATGTTCTCTGCGCCGTTTATGATAATCAACGCCACATTTTCGGGGTTCTTTTCTGGCATAGGTAAAACTCAATCAGTAATGTGGGTAAATGTATTTATTACCGTGGTCAATTTAGTCTTGGATTACCTTTTTATTTTTGGCTACGGCGAGATTCCTGAGATGGGAATAGAGGGGGCAGGGCGCGCAACCAATATAGCGATTATTGCTGGTGTAATGGTTTATCTTGCGTTACTGAGTAAAAGAGAATACCGAAAGACATACGATACCATTAATTCTTGGAAATTCGATTTCATCATTTTTAAACGTCTACTTTATTTTGGTTTTCCAAACGGGTTTAGGATGTTTGTTGACATGTCGTCATTTACTTTATTCGTGATGATAATTGGAACTCTAGGAACCTATGAACTCTTTGCGAGCAATATCGCATTCAATATAAACGTGTTGGCTTTTTTGCCTATGGTGGGCATGATGATTGCCGTCTCCGTATTAGTGGGCCAAAGGCAAGGTGAAAACCGTCCCGATCTTGCAGAGAAAGCCACGTGGTCTGCTCTGCATATTGCCCTGGTCTTTTTCGGAGGGATCGCGATGATTTATCTCTTTTTGCGGACACTCTTTATTTGGCCATTTACCATTAATGATGGAATTGAAAATAGTCACGAGCTAGAAGTGCTCGTTACCCAGCTATTAAAATTCATTGCTTTTTTCGGCATATTCGATGCGATGCTATTAGTGTTTACGGGGGCTTTATTAGGTGCTGGTGATACTAGATTTGTGATGAAAACCACGATCGTTGTCTCTTGGTTTCTTCTGGTGTTGCCTTGTTATTTATACATCACCTATTTTGAAGCTGAATTAATTACTCTGTGGTGGATAATTACTTTGCATGTTCTTTTGTTTTGCTCGGTGTTTTTTCTCCGCTTTGTACAAGGCAAATGGAAGCACATGACAGTGATAGATGAGATTTAGGAACAGAAGGATAAGTGCAAAGCGGACTTTATCGGGGCTAGGATATAACGATACTGTGATCGACAAGAATTCTAATATCGGTCATAATTAGACTAACGTCTTTTTTATTTAACAGCATGCTCGGTATTCATTAAAAGTAGGAAATTTATGGCTTTTCCACCAGCAGCACCACGCACCCATCTACATAACCGTACCATAGACTGCCAAGGTTACTTACGTGACGATGGATTTTGGGACATAGAAGCACGTATTGTTGACGTAAAAACTTATACTGTGGACAATCGTTGGCGTGGTCCGTTAGAGCCGGGTAATCCCATTCATAATATGGGTTTGCGTTTGACTATCGACCACACCTTTACCGTACGGGAAGTGGCAAGCACGATGGATGACCAACCCATGAAATCTGTCATGAGGTATTAGGAAACTTTCAACGTTTAGTGGGGCTTCGTATTGGTCCAGGTTGGAATCGTAAAGTGAAAGAGCTAGTGGGTGGTTCTGCCGGATGTACACACTTGGTGGATTTGCTGGGCCCCATGGCCACCGTGGCGTTTCAGACTACGGCATCCGATGCGGCCAAAGCAATGGCACGGAAACTAAAGCCAGAACTGTACCCTGAAACTAAAGCGGCCCGCGATAAAAAACCTTTCGTACTTAATGGTTGCTACACTTGGCGCAGCGACAGTCCGGCAGTTAAAGATCTTTATCCCCTGCACTATACTGGTGCCGAGACTAAAACAAGGGACGATACTGAGAATAATATCGAAAATAAATCTGATAACGCGAGCAACACAATCTTTCGCGGCTGAAGGATACAAAAGGCTCTAAATCATCACCAGGCCACCATCGACGTTTATAGATTGCCCAGTAATATTCCTAGCCGCGGGGGACGCCAGAAAGACCGCCATTTCCGCAATATCACTTGCCTCGTTTATACGGCCTATAGTGATACCGCGAGCGGCTTGAGCTTCAAGCTCATCCATAGGTATCCCTTCTTTTTCATGGCGTTTATTCAAAATCCCTTGCATTAACTCAGTCCGTGTTACCCCAGGACAGATAGAATTGACGTTGATATTGTGGCGTCCAAGGCTGCGAGCTGCTTGCATGGTCAGTGCAATGACGGCGCCTTTGCTAGCGGCGTAGGCCGCATTCGATGTCCCTGGAAAACCGCGCCCAGCAATGGAGGCAGTATTGATAATAGAACCATGACCTTGTTTAATCATGGTTTCGGCGGCGCGCTTGATGCAGAAAAATACCCCTTTGGCATTCACGTCGTGCACCCAATCCCACAATTCTTCATCGATATCCATAAATTTACAACGTCGTGTTACACCCGCGTTATTGAACATCACATCAAGTTGGCCATATTTCTCCACAACAGATGAAACCATACTATCGATTTCCTCCAAGTTGGACACATCTGCGATGATGCCCAGAGCGGTGCCGCCCGCCTGTTGAATCTCAGTGACGCAAGAATCAACTTTGTCGCCATCAATATCCACAACTGCAACAGTTGCGCCTTCGCGAGCCATAGCCAGTGCAGAAGCCCGTCCTATGCCTGCTCCTGCGCCAGTGATTAGTGCTACCTTATCTTCGAGTCTCATTTAGATTCCATCCTATATTTTATTAATCGTGTATCCGTAGGCGGCCTGTGCAGTCAGTCATGTAGTCAATGAACCGCTAGATTAGACTACTTCCCACTGAGGTATTTTGAGAGTGACTCCGGCTTTCTCGCCTTCAATGGTTTCGAATACTGCTCGAACTCGTTGTCCAACCGCTACCTTTTCCGGATCGATATTCACAGGATTACCGAGGATTCTTATTTGAGGATGATCGTCTAGGCTCACCAAAATTACCGCGTAGGGCACTCTATCTTTGAGTGTGTTTGGGATTGGATGTTCTACCACTGTGTGGCTATAGATGACGCCTTCCCCGGTGCAGGTATGCCAATCAAATGTTGTGCCTTGGCAGGCATGGCAGATGTCTTCTGGTGGATGCTGCACGGTCTTGCAGCTTTCGCAAGACTGCAGGACAATATTGCCTGAAGTAAAAAACTCACGATTTTTATCGTTGATAGCGGGTAATGCCCACCAATCCGGCATGTAGCGTTGCATTTATTTCTCCTTAATTCTAAGTAAATCTTATTTCGCACTAGTCTTTTGAAAAAAGCACTGCGCTACCCGGTGAGTATCCCGGTCCCGAAACCACTAAGCTGTGTTGCACATCGGCTACCTGACAGGTGGATTCGCCTCGAACCTGCCTGACTGCTTCGTTAATTAATTCGAAACCGTGCATGTAGCCTTCAGCGAGATTGCCACCACTGGTATTAATGGGGAGGCTCTTCGCATCGGGTCCTTGAATATTGCCGTTGGCGACAAACTCATTAATCTCTTCGCGTTCGCAAAATCCCATTTCCGCTATTGCCATCAAAACGGGGCCTGTGAAGTTTTCGTAAAATTGTGCAACCTGCACATCCTTAGGTGTGATACCCGCTCTTTGCCAAATTTGCTGCCCTACTTCACTATTAAAAGAGGTAGGAAAACTGGGTTCGTTAAATTGTAAAGCCCCATCCCGTTGTCCCAATCCTTGCGCCGCAGCGAGAATGGGTACCGGTGTTTGTTTTAAATCCCGTGCGCGTTCTCTGCTGGTGATGACGATAGCCGAGGCACCGTCATTTTCGGGGCAACAATCATAGATATGAAATGGTTTAGCGATCCAGCGAGAAGCGTGATATTCCTCTCGTGTGAGAGGTTTACCATAACGAATAGCCCGCGGGTTTCGCTGTGCATGAGCGTGGGCTGCCAATGCAATTTCAGCCAGTGAATCTTGGGTTACGCCGTATTCATGCATAAATCGCGTGGTTTGAAGAGCGCAAGTATGGGCAGGTGACAGCATCCCGTACACGGCGCTAAAGGAGTTATTGCCCGATGCGTGAGTAGCGGGCTTCGATTGACCGAAGCGCCCAAACTGACCTTGCGCAAGGGCTCTGAACACGACTACGTTTTTTGCATAGCCTGCAGTAATGGCCGCATCAGCAACCCCCACTGATGCGGCGACGCCATTGCCGCCGCCGCCCCAGGGTTGAGCCGCAAAGGCTACATTCTTCATGCCTAATGCCGCAGACAATCGGCCCGGATCGTTGCGTGATTCCATGTAGGAAGAAAACCCATCGATGTCTTTTAATTCAAGACCCGCATCTTCAACCGCTTTGGTAATCGCTTCACTCGCAAGCTGAAATTCAGTTTTCGGCGATTGACCGCGTTTGTAATAGTTTGTCTCTCCAATGCCTACAACGGCTGCTTGACCTTGCACCTCTGATTCTCCTTAATACATTTTGTAATTTAATATTGGCTGAACTTAATATTGGCTGAACTTAATATTGACTGAACTTAATGTTGTGCGGATTCAACTTATTTAAACTTGAGATTATTTTTTGCGTTGACGTACCGGAGCATCGTTTGGATCGATCCAACGTGCGCTTATTCCAGCGCTATAGCCGCCATCTACAATAATGTCGCGTCCATTAATCCAGGTGGAAGGGCCCGTGGATAAGAAACATAGAACCTCTGCAATATCTTTAGGCTGTGCCGCGCGGCCCACTGCATTGATGATCCAGTCGAGCTGCTCTTCGCCAGCTTGGCGTTTAAAATCAGGCAGCAACGGAGTTTCAACGGGACCCGGACTAACACTATTGGCTCGAGCACCTAGATCAAGTGCCACGCCGGCCTGTCGCATAGTGAGGACCACAACACACTCTTTTGAAAAGCTATATGGATCTATCCTTAGTTCTTTTTTATGGGCTTCCCACCAAGCAAGACCGGCAGCGAAATCGGGCGTATCAAGAAATTCATTAATTTCCTTGCGCCGACGTTGCCAGCTAAAGCCAGCAACCGAAGCGATATTCGCCACTGCCCCACCTTTATTGAGACGAGGAAGTAACAAGTCACTGAGATACCTCAAGCCTAAGATGTTGACCCCGATAACCACTTCTCCCGGTAAAGTACCCGGTACGCCGGCGACGTTTAAAAGAGCGTCAATATTGCCATCAATTTCCGCTACTGCTTTCTCTATCGCTTGGGGATCATTGAGATCACACTTTATATGCTGAGTTGATCCTGGAGGTGGGCCTTGAACATCGAGTGTTATGAGTTTATGTCCCTCGGCTACTAATATCTTTGCAGCCGCTTCGCCGATTCCTGAAGAGGCACCCGTGAGGACGATAGTTTTACTGGCCATATTTGCTTCTCCCTTATTTAATTTGTCTGCTAGCGATTACGATTGAAGCCTATTGCACTAGCTCATTCCCACTAGCAGATTGTGCTTTTATACAAGTCTATAATCACACAAATATTTCTTTACTGCGATGGTAGATGAAATTATTACTGAGTTTCCAACATAAACTTTGTTTGTCTAAATAATAATCCAAATTAGAATTTTATAAATTGCTAAATCAGTAACTCATAGTGCAACCCCACACCACAATTAAGTGAGTAAAGAAGTTTCGCAAATTGATACACAAAACCGTACACTGTGGACAGCCAACGCTTCATTTATATAACCTTTTAATTATGAGAGTGAAATCATGCCGATCCGAATAGATCCTGAAAGTGGTTTAAAAGTCTTCAATACCCGTGCTTCTAAGGCCACTGATAAAATTGCCGGAAAGGGTTATTCCGTCATCGATGATGAATCCTTGAAAACCCTACCAGAGCCTCCCGCCGGTGCAGTATTTAACGCTGAGGAACAAGCAAAATATCGCGAGTTCAAAGAGGCCAGAAGAGGGGCCGCCGATTACATTTCGATGGACGGCGAATTCAGTAAATACCTAGAGGATGCCTATTCCTCTGACCCTATCCCTCGGGAAGCCCTAACCGATGAGTGTGACATTTTAATAGTTGGAGCAGGATTTTCCGGTCTTTTGTTATGGTATAAGCTACGTTCACAGGGTATCACTAACGTACGGTTTTGCGAGAAGGGCGGTGATGTCGGAGGTACATGGTATTGGAATCGATATCCTGGAATTGCCTGTGATGTTGAATCTTACAGTTATTTTCCCTTGCTGGAAGAAATGGGATACGTTCCGACCATGAAGTTTGCTGGTGGATTTGAGATAATGGAATATTGTCAAAGTATGGCCACTAAATTCAAATTTTATGATCATTGCCTTTTCCACACTACTGTTGAAAAAACGACTTGGGATGAATCCAGTGGACGTTGGACTGTCTTTACTGACCGCGGGGATGAGATGCGCGCAAAGTTCGTTATTCTTGCAAACGGTATATTAACGACGCCAAAGCTGGCGAAAATTAAGGGAATGGAAACCTTCAAGGGGGATGCGTTCCATACCTCTCGTTGGGATTACAATATAGATCTGAAAGGTAAAAGAGTCGGCATTATTGGAACGGGCGCCACTGCAGTGCAAGCCATTCCGGAACTGACAAAGATAGTTAAAGAGCTATACGTATTTCAACGTACACCTTCCTCCATTGACATAAGAGATCAGCGTGAGACGACTGAGGAGGAGAAAGTGACCTGGGCTAATGAACCGGGTTGGGCTAAAGCTAGACGCGCGCGATTCTCAAAAATATCTGCGGGCCGTACAGCGATGAAAGCGAACGACGACTATCTGTCGGGTAAAGTCGCTGATTTTAAAGTGAGGAAAAAACACGCGACGAAATTATCGCCTGAGGAGATGGTACAAAAACAATTGGATACCAATTTTCGTATTATGGAACAAATTCGAGGCCGAGTTGACGCCATAGTAGAAGATCCGGAAACAGCTGAAGCATTGAAACCCTATTATCCATACGGCTGCAAACGGCCTACATTTCACGACGAGTACCTACCCGCATTTAACCAGCCTCACGTGACTCTTGTTGATACTGCACCTCGTGGTGTTAGTTCCATCAATGAAAGTGGTGTGGTTTTTGAAGGAAAAGAGTATCCGTTGGACGTATTGATCTATGCCACTGGGTTCCAATGGATGGCCACATCGACTTTTAATATGATTACGGGTCGTAACGGGGTAAAACTGCAGGAAAAATGGCAAGACAAAGGAATAAGAACCTTCTTAGGATTACACAGCAATGGTTTTCCCAATTTGTTTATAGTGTCAGGCCCTCAGGGCGGTGGTGGTAGCTTTAATTTCACCGATGCCATCGAGGATCATGCGGATTACATTGTATGGATGCTTAAAACTATGGAGGAGCGTGGGGTTGATATTGTTGATGTAAGAGAAGAGCCGGAAAACGAATATGCGGAGCATTGTCGTGTTGCGGATATAACTACCATGCCGTTGCGAGATTGTATTTCTTACTATAATGGTCATGGCGATGCTGAACCTGGCAGTTTGGCTTATTACGGTGGACGCCAATGGAAGAAATATATGGTAAGTGCGCAGAGCTCACTAGAACCCTATTTATTTGGTTCTGTAACGGAAGAGGTCAATTAAAGATACGCGAGAGTACAGGACTTTAAACAAGTAAAATATTGAAAGAACAAAAGAGCAAATGAAAGAGTGGGTGGTCCTCAACTAACATTGAAGATTGCTCACTTTTTCCAGTTCTGGTCATACAACTAATACGGATTTGGAAATCATTATGGGCGATTTTAATAATAAGGTAGTTATTGTTACGGGTGCTGCAGGTGCATTGGGTAGGGCGGTCACGGAACATTTTTTATCTCGTGACGCATCAGTAGCGTGTTTGGATTATAGTGAAGATTTATTAACGGGTGCGTTTCCTGATAGCAAGGCGAAATCTAAATTATTTACTATTGTCGCGGATTTAAACCAACGCACTAGTTGTAAAGAAGCGATCGCTACTATCAAAAACCAATTTGGACAAATTGACATCCTCGCCAATATTGCGGGTGGTTTTATGATGGGGGACCCGGTACACGCGACTAATGATGAAACTTGGGATTTTCTTTTTAATCTTAATACCCGTTCTATTGTTTATACCAGTTCCGAGGTAGTTCCAATAATGCTGGAACAAGGTGCAGGCAAAATTGTGAATATCGCCGCCCGTGCTGCAGTAGCTGGGGCGAAGAACATGGGAGCCTATACGGCGTCTAAAGCCGCAGTAATGCGTCTTACAGAAAGTATGGCACTAGAATTAAGGGAGCAAAACATTAACGTCAATTGTATTTTGCCTGGCACAATTGACACGGAGAGAAACCGCAGTGACATGCCCAATGCAGACTACAGTAAATGGGTACCCACTAGTGATCTCGCCAATGTTATCGGCTTTCTTTGCAGCGAAGAATCTTCTGCCGTTAATGGTGCTGGTATTCCTGTATACGGTTTAAGTTGAGATCAGTATCTAGTTGAGATCAGTGTCCAAAAGTTAAGATTTGATTGATGACAGCTTACAGTAAACTGTCATCAATCTACGTGATCACCAACCTTGAACTTGCGCAGCTTCTTCGCGAACCAGTTCAGGAGCACCTAATAACTGTCGATCTAAACCGATACGTTTGAACCAATAGTGCAAACCGAGCAAATCAGTAAAGCCCATTCCGCCATGTACCTCGGTTGAGGTTTTGGCAACAAAGCGACCTACTTCCGATAAATGTGCTTTAGCATGGCATGCCAGAAGTCTGGCTTCATCAGGCATTTCGTTGACTGCATGAGCGGCATACCAAATCAATGAACGACAAGGTTCTAACTCAGAAGCCATTTCTGCACACATGTGTTTGACAGCCTGAAAAGAGCCAATGACTCGGTTAAATTGTTTGCGCTCCTTGGCGTAAGCAACGGCTTTCTCAATCATCACATCTGAGGCACCCATACTATCGGCTGCTAACATTAAGCGGCCTGTGTCTATGGTTTTTAATAGTGGTTCTTTGTCATTCTCGGAACCAGGCAAGGGTTCTGCTTCTGCGCCATCAAAAACAATTTCGGCTACTCCTCTGGTTTTATCAATGGTCTTTAAGTTTTGTCGAGTAACCCCTGAAGCATTGGCATCGACAATATGGAGGGTACCCGTGTCGTCAGCTATGATAAGCATATCCGCGTCATTACCATCCATTACAAACATGGCCTTGCCATTGAGTTTCCCATCTGAACAGGTGATGCCGTCAGTTTCCCTACGACCGATTTGTTCGGTAACGCCAACTCCGAAAACAGTTTCTCCCGCAGCGATCTTCGGTAACCAGGTTTCTTTTTGACGTTCGTCACCCGCACTTAGTAGTGCCACTGGGGCCATAATAGATGAACCGATATAAGGTACCGGTGCTACAGCTCGACCTAGCGCTTCCGCTACGAGAGCGGCGTCTAAAAATCCTAGACCGACACCACCGAGTTCTTCAGGAATGATAATGCCCAGGATACCCAATTCACTTATACCCTGCCACACATCACTTTGTTGAGTCACTGTGTCTGCGGCTGCTTGGCGCACCACATCCAAGGTGCACTTGTTTTCTAGATACCGGCAAACACTGTCTTGCAGCATGCGCTGCTCTTCACTTAATGCAAATTCCATGAAACGCCCCTTAGCTCTCTTTGTATTTTGGTTCTTTGGGTAACCCGNGGGCCCGTTCACCAATCATGTTCTTTTGAATTTGGGCTGTGCCCCCCCCGATGATTAATCCCAGATCGAGCATGTAACTGCGTTGCCACATACCGTAATCTCGAAGATAAGGGCTGTCTTCGTATAAAACGCCTAGCTCGCCCATGGCATCTATGGCGAGTGCAGCCATTTGATGATTAAGCTCACACCCCAGGAGTTTCACCAACCAGCGTGCTAAGCCTGGTTCCTCGTCTTTGGTATTACACGTTAAAATTCGCATGCCGTTATATTTCATGGATAACATGCGCGCTTGCAATCGCAGTAGCTGATCTCGATAAAGTGGAAGTTCAATTAGCGGTTTGCCGTCAAGNTTTTCTTTTTTTAATANTCCCACTANAGAGCGAAAACGGGCTTCTAGTTGATTNGGGTCACCAAGNCTGCCTCGTTCATGTTTAAGCGTTGTGTTAGCAACAAACCATCCTTCACCCCGTTTACCGATGATCTGGTCTTTCGGTACTCGTACATCAGTAAAAAAGGTTTCATTAAAAATGGCNTCACCGGTCATTGTCACTAAGGGTCGTACCTCGATTCCCGGCGTATCCATTGTAAAAATGAGATAACTGATGCCATTATGTTTAGGCGCATCAGGTTCAGTTCTTACTAGGCAAAAACACATATCGGCATATTGAGCGCCGGACGTCCAAATTTTTTGTCCATTTATAACCCAATCATCACCGTCTAATACTGCCTTGGTAGAAAGAGATGCTAAATCAGAACCAGAGCCAGGCTCGGAATAGCCCTGACACCACATCATTTCNCCCCTTATTGTGGGGNCTACTANGNCATGTTTTTGNTNTTCNGTNCCTAGCTCCANGACNACNGGTACCAAACGGGCATCACCGCTATGACCCGGCCTCACTTTGGCCTTGGCAAATTCTTCAGCAATAATATGATTTTTAAGTATGTCAGGTTCAGCGCCAAAACCGCCGTATTCTTTAGGTATGGTACGGGCAGCATAACCGTGTTTGATAAGCAGCTGCTGCCAGGAGCGAGCCACATCATCGGCCTTGCCCCAGCCCATTCGACCTTTCGGTGCCTTGCTTTTGTTTTCCTTAAGAAACTGCTGCACCTCAGCCCTGAACGCTTGATATTCCTCGTTATAGGCAAGATCCATAGGTAATCTCCTTTGGTTAAGTAATATCAGTAAAATTAGTTAAGTAATATCAGCAAAAGATTAAAGCAATTCATCAGGTCATAGGCAACCGCAATATTGCGTCATGGGCGTTTTTATTAAATGCTGATAACTTAAATAATATATAAACAAGAAGCGGGAGTGATGGCATATTGCGAGTAACTGTTTTTTTTGATTTGTAGTTGTTTAAGCGAGCTACAACGATAAGAATGAAATGATCTAAAAATAGAGTTAGACAAAAATTCAGTACAGTTAAACTTAGTACAGTTAAACATAGGGAGACTAATAATGTTAAAGGGGCTAGATCATGTAGCGGTTCCAATGGAGTCAGTGGATGAGATGTTGGCGTTTTATGCTGGGTTAGGCTGTAAACTTTCTGAAGATTATCCCGGTTACGTTCATTCTGTAGTGTTTGGAGACAATAAAATCAATTTCCATATGCCGAAAATATGGCAGAGCGAACGCTTTACGTTGCGAGGACCGACGTCATTACCCGGTTGTGGAGATTTCTGCTTCGTGTGGGGTGGGACTAGTCAGGCATTAACGGATCTATTAGAAAAATTAAATGCACCGATTGAAGAAGGTCCAGTAGAACGCTTGGGGGGAAGAGCAGGGAGTACAGTCACAGGTGTTAGTGTATACACACGGGACCCTGATTCAAACCTTTTGGAATTTATCATTTATGATTAAACACTAAGGTGGCGCACTTGGGCTTTACGGTTTTGAATTATATGTCAAAGACATCTCAACCGCGTTGTCTATAATGAGTTTGATAGCGGTTGAGATTGTTCTATTTTGGGTTTAAAGTTGAAACTCCGTTTCTCTGTGTTATAACCATAGGAAAGTATTAGAGATAGGTTTTTGTAGAAAATAAAGTGGATCAATGGGAATGGAAATAAACTATTCTTGTTAGTTGAAACATGGCTTTTAAAGCGCGGTGATACGAGTCTAGATCCAGGAAGATAGCAAAAGTACTAATACTCGAATATCAGTTTTACAGCTAAAACTTTAGTAGTCTTCGAGCCAAAAATTAATTTTATAAATTTAATTTTATATATTAGGGAGCAAAACTATGAGCACTACTGGTAATGAGGTAGAAAAAAAACCCCGGTTTTCAATGCTGGGAAAAGACCCTTACAGCATTCCTTTGGATAAATTTGATGTGTCCGAAGAGACCCTCTTTGAAAATGACACTATTTGGGGTTTCTTTGATCGTCTGCGAAAAGAAGACCCGGTGCATTATTGTAAAGAATCGAGATTTGGACCGTATTGGTCGGTGACTAAATTCAGGGATATTATGGAAGTGGAAAGCCATCCAGAAATATATTCCGCTGAGCCTATGGTGAGCATCCAGGATCTTGAATCAGATTTTGAAATTTCTATGTTTATTGCCATGGATGAGCCTAAACACGGCGATCAACGCCGTACCGTTCAAGGAGCGGTGGCGCCTAGCAACCTGGCAAAAATGGAAGATCTTATTCGCGAACGAGTGGGCACTATTCTCGACTCACTGCCAGTAGGCGAAACATTCGACTGGGTGGACAAAGTTTCAATTGAACTTACCGGGCAAATGCTGGCGACGTTGTTTGACTTTCCTTTTGAAGACCGACGCATGTTGACCTATTGGAGCGATGTAGCAACGACGGCGTACCCTGGGCCAGGTGAGATCGTTGAAACAGTGGAAGAGCGCAATCGAATTATGCTTCAAGATTGCATGGGAACTTTTGTTAAAATGTGGGATGAGCGAGCAAAGCAA
>JAESQG010000328.1 GCA_016765265.1 Pseudomonadales bacterium
ATTAGAGCATGCAGGCATTGCACCCGCCTCTCTTTACGGCAGTAAAACAGGGGTCTTCGTTGGCATCTGTCATCAAGGCTATGCCAACCTGAAAGCAAAATACAGTGAGATTGAATCAACATCCCCCTATGATGGAACAGGCAACGCCCACGCCATTGCTTCTGGTCGCATTAGCTACCTATTGGGCCTACAGGGTCCCAGCATTTCCCTCGATACCGCTTGCTCCTCCTCTTTGGTAACGTTTCACTTAGCCTGCCAAAGCCTTCGGTCGGGCGAATCAAATGTTGCCCTTGCAGGCGGTGTTAATCTCATCCTCGAACCTTCAACCTCCATCATTTTTGCTAAGGCTGGCATGCTATCACCTGATGGCCAGTGCAAAACCTTCGATGCTGATGCCAATGGCTACGTCCGGGGTGAAGGCTGTGGAATGGTGGTTTTAAAGAGGTTGTCAGACGCGATAAAAGATAAAGACACAATTCTTGGAGTTATAAAAGGGTCTGCGGTTAATCAAGACGGAAAGAGCCAGGGCATTACCGCGCCCAACGAGATTGCACAAGAAATAGTGCTTAAGGCCGCATTACAAGATGCAGATGTCTCGCCAGATCAGGTAAGTTATATAGAGGCTCACGGTACAGGAACTCCGTTAGGTGATCCCATAGAACTCTCTGCCATCAATACTGTTTACGGTGACACTAGAAAACAAGACGATAAAATTCTGGTGGGTTCTATAAAAACGAATATCGGTCATTTAGAAGCAGCAGCGGGTGTGGTTGGCTTGATGAAAGTGGTGTTATCCATGCATCACAAAACTATCCCCGCACACCTACACTTCAAAAAGCCTAATACCTATATTGATTGGGACAGCATGCCGCTGGCAATCCCCGCTACTACACAAGATTGGGATGTGTCTAAATCTCAGACTAGTTCACGATACGCAGGTTTAAGTTCCTTTGGATTCAGTGGCACGAACTGTCATATCATTTTACAAGAAGCGCCTGAAGAAGAAATAACGCTAGACACCTCAGAAGCCCCCGGCACATGGCAAGATAAAATCAGTACACCTACCCTTTTGAATTTATCTACCAAGAAAGAAGAAGCTCTGGATGAACTGGTTAGCGATTATCAGCATTTCCTTGAAGCCCGTTCCGACAGGGATCAAACAACTACGAAATGGTCCGACATCTGTTATACCGCTAATGTGGGTAGAAATCATTTCCGACATCGCTTAAGCATCCTCGCCGATGACAAAAGCGAGGCCTTAGATTTATTACAACAGTACAAAGAAGGTAAAGCCCACGATAATATCCTCACGGGACAGACGCCCAAAAGCACAGCCAAAATAGGATTTCTATTTACTGGTCAGGGCGCTCAATATGTCGGTATGGGGCAAGCCTTATATTCAAGCAACAAGCCCTTTCGGCGAGCGCTGGATAACTGCGCCGATCTCATGGCACCCCACTTAGAGTTCCCCTTACTTTCTATACTATGGGGCGATAATAGCGACAAAATAAACGATACACAATTCACCCAACCCGCCATATTTTCGCTGCAATACGCACTCTCCAAAATGTGGCAAACCTATGGCGTTCAACCCTCATGCGTCACTGGCCATAGCATTGGTGAATACGCAGCAGCATGTTTGGCTGGGGTATTTTCTCTAAAAGATGCCGTTAAACTTATCTGTGCTCGTGGGCGACTAATGACAAGTCTGTGTAACACCGGTGATATGCTTATTGTCTTCGCGCCTGCAGAAAATGTGACTCAACAAATAGAAGATTCNGGNCATAAGCTCTCAATCGCTGCCATNAANAGNCCACAGCACTGTGTAGTCTCCGGCGAGTCACACTACATTGACCAGTTCCAAGCCGCCTTAGAGGATGAATCCTGTAAGTCTAAACGCTTGACAGTATCCCACGCCTTTCATTCCTACATGATGGAACCCATGCTGGAAGAATTTAAGTCTATAGTAGAAACCATCACGCTCAAGACCCCGCGTATTACCTTCATATCAAGTAAGAGCGGCAACGCCGTATCCAGCGAATTGAAGGACCCCAACTATTGGGTAGATCATATTTCTCAAGCAGTACAGTTTTCAAAAGCTGCCCAGTCTATAGCGAANCAAAANGTCGNCGGCTTTTTAGAAATCGGTCCAGGAGTCAACTTGACCAAGCTGGCCCCCCTCAGCGTAACGAATGAATCTGAATTTGCGTGGATCTCCAGTTTAGATCAGCAAGTAGAAGAAAATCGTCATATCACTGCCACACTCTCACGTATATATATCATGGGAAGCGATATCTTGTGGGACAAGGTTTATCAGCAAAAGGGTAACCGTGTGTTGGATCTCCCTACCTATCCCTATCAAAAACAGGGGTATTGGGTCGACGAAATCAGATTGGGGAATTACAGTCAGAATGTTTTAAGTAGCTATCAAAACTTACTTTATCTTAACGAATGGAAAAAACGCGCACTCGCTCAGACAGAACAAAACTGTGCGAGACAAATTTTATTAACCGGTGAACTTCCCTCCTTTGCCCAACAGATCAAGGCCCACCACAGTGCAATCGAGCCAGCTACCGAGTTTGCGACACAGCTCGATCGCAGTCTAGAAGCGTTACAAAACAGTGGCGACAGCACTGAAATTACTATCATTCACTTTTTAAGCGCGGGGCAAAAAGANAACGCCATTAATAGAGCGCTTGATTCTGAAGAACAATCCTTACACTTGCTTAATATGATTAAAATCATCAATGAGCGGTCAAAGGCCAACAGCTCCGATAAAATCTCAATTAAATTCTGGATAGTTTCTACCAACGCTTATCCAGGAGAGACTAGCCAAGAGGTTAANATCGAGGCCTACCCCACCTTAGGAATGGGTAAGGCCCTGGCATTAGAAGTGCCCGATATTTGGGGCGGCATGATAGATATNGATTATGACAATCTTGTTCATAACAATCTTGTNCACAACAATCTTGNTCACAACAACAGGGAAAAAGACAGCGCAATCGCCCAACAGATCCTGAAGGAAATTGCGCAGGGAGAAGGAGAAGATTTGGTAAGGCTCGACCACGAGAATAGATATGTTCTCAGGTTAGCCAAGCAAAACGTACTACTGAACAAAGAAGTGTTGACCATCGCTCCAGAATCGAGCTATCTCATCACCGGCGGATTGGGGGCGCTAGGCCTCAACGTTGCAGAGAAACTAGCTGAGCTCGGAGCGAAACAATTATTGCTAGTGAGTCGACGTGGTACTCTACTCGGGTTTGACGAACAAACCATAGCGCGTATCGAAACAATAAGATCCCTGGGCGTTAAAGTACTCACTTGCAAAGCCGATGTCACCAACCTTAGTGATTTAGAACAGATCATTGATGAGCATCACAATAAGCCCTACCCCATTAAAGGCGCAATACATGCCGCGGGAATTAGCGAAATATGCCCTCTCGACCAGTTGGATGAAGAGGCCTTTAAGAAAACCACACAGCCAAAAATTCAAGGCGCATGGAATTTACACTTAGCCACACTAGCCCTCGAACTCGATCAATTTGTTTTATTTTCCTCCATCTCCTCCGTGTGGGGTTCAGGTGGGTTGATACATTATTCTGCTGCTAATCACTTCCTCGACGGTCTTGCACAATTACGAAAAGCCCAAGGCAAAGCAGCCCTTTCCATACACTGGGGCCCATGGGCTGAAGCCGGTATGGCCGCAGGCGACGAGAAAGAAGAAACTGAAAAACGCGGACTAATTGGCTTAAATCCGCAAGCGGCAACTACTTTATTAGCTCACCTGATGAATGGTACTCAAGCAGAGACCATTGTCGTAGATGTTGATTGGCAACGTTTCAAAGAAATTATTGAACTGAGAAAGCCTCGCCCAATGTTGAGCAGCTTCGGTGTTTCTACCCTTGCTAGTCTTAAAGGGAAAGGAGAGAAATCTGAGTTTATTAAATCCTTAAGCGATAAACCCCATGAAGATCGAGTCGAAGCGATCGTCCACTATTTACAAAGTTTACTGGGATCAATCTTAGAAAAAGACGCTGATGATGTGATAGATCCTGAAGCGCCTCTGATGGATCTTGGCATAGATTCAATCATGGCACTAGACTTCAAAAAACGTTTGGAACAAGACACAGGGGAAACTATTCCCGCCACCTTGGTTTTTGACTATCCCACTATTAACGCCATTTCAATCCATTTCAGCTTGAACTTTTTTACTGGTAATGTGGTGGAAGCAGACGATGAAGCTATCACCACTACAACAAATGATCCCATCGCCATTATCGGCATGGGCAGTCGTTTACCCAAAGCAACTAACGGGCCCGGTGATTACTGGACGTTGCTAAAAGAAGGCATAGATGCCATTACTGATGTACCCGAAGATCGTTGGGATACGGGACGCTATCTCGATAAGTCTGCGGATGCCCCTGGCAAGACTTATACCTTAGCGGCTGGACTAGTGGAACATTTGCAGGAATTTGATGCCAAATTCTTTGGTATTGCACCACGAGAAATTGAAAGCATTGAACCACAACAAAGAATGGTGATGGAAGCCAGTTGGTCGGCCATAGAAAACGCAGGTTATCCCGCCAGTCAATTAAACGGTAGTAGTACCGGTGTTTTTATAGGAGTAGGAGCTAATGAATACGTCCAAAATTGCGCAGCACAAACAGACTCAGACGATATTATGTATTTGCCTACTGGGAATGCTGCTAACGTCATTGCTGGTCGCGTCGCGTTTCTGCTCGGCTTGCATGGCCCTTGTATGGTTTTGGACACAGCGTGTTCGTCCTCAGCAGTTGCAATCCACACCGCCTGCCAAAGTATACGTAACGGAGAGTGCAATCTAGCTCTTGCCGGTGGCGTGAATGCAATGATTCTACCGGAAACCTTTATCGCACTATCCAAGGCACAAATGTTATCGCCTGCGGGACGCTGCAAAACATTTGATGCCAGCGCGGACGGATACGTTCGAGGTGAAGGGGTTGGTGTCGTGGTATTAAAACGCCTCAGCGAGGCTCAAAAGGACGGTGACAATATTATCGCCGTCATAAAAGGGTCTGCCATAAATCAAGACGGCCGCAGTAGTAGCTTGACTGCGCCCAACGGACCCTCCCAGCAGGATGTTATTAGAGCTGCTTTAAGAAATGCCGGTGTTAAAGCCGCCGAAGTGGATTGGGTAGAAACCCATGGCACCGCTACCCCCTTAGGCGATCCCATCGAGGTTCAATCTTTAGATGCCGTCTACGGTGAAACGCGAGCAGACAATGACCCGCTGATTATCAGTGCAGTAAAAACCAATATTGGCCACTTGGAATCCGCCGCCGGTGTGTCTAGCTTAATGAAAGTAGCGCTATCCCTACATCATCGATATATACCAAAACACTTACACTTCAACAAGTTCAATCCTCATATAAACGTAGATCAAACCCACTTCACCATTCCCACCGAAGGCATGGATTGGCCCTCGGAGCAGGAGCCACACTACGCTGGCGTCAGCTCATTCGGTTTTAGTGGGACCAATGTGCATATGATTCTAAGCGATGCTCCTGCACGGGAAAAAACAGAAAATCAATGTGATCGAACAAACCAGGTACTTGCCCTGTCAGCCAAGAGTGAAACGTCGCTGTCAAAATTGTGCATGGAATACGTGAGCTATCTAGAAGCCGATAATTTAAACCCTCAAGCCNCCNCNATTATCAGATATTACCTTCAGCGCGAACACGGGCCGAGATCATCACAACCTTCGGGTGGCTGTAGTTGCAAAAAACAAAGAGCAGCTCATCAATAAACTAAAACAGGTAGCACAGGGTATAGATGTAGTCGGTGCCTACAGAACCAATAGAGATAACCCCAAGGCCACCAGCTCGGCTAAAAATATTGGCTGGTTATTCACAGGTCAAGGATCACAGCATGCTGATATGGGCAAAGCATTATATGACACGGACCCTGATTTCAAAATATTAATGGATCGCTGTGACCAACTATTGAATGAAGAAATTGGTGTGTCTTTACTGTCACTTTTGTGGGGAGAATTAAAAGACAACATAGACCAGACTCAATACACCCAGCCCGCGATTTTCTGTTTGGAGTATTGTCTTGCCCAATTCTGGTTTAGAGTCGGCATCAAACCCACGATAATGATAGGCCATAGCGTTGGGGAATATGCAGCGGCAGTCATCGCCGGACTCTTTTCCCTCGAAGACGCCATCAAGCTCATCGCTGCCCGCGGTCGTCTTATGCTTGAGCTCACAGAGCAAGGCAGTATGGCAGCGATACTAACTGACGAAGAAAGCCTAATTGGCTTGTTAAAGGAATTTAAGTACGTAGATAAAGATGAGGATCAGGTTATAGACATCGCCGTCTATAACAGCCCTAATAACATTGTCGTCTCCGGTACCCATGATACTATCGCTAAATTTAGTGCTTTCGCTGAAGAAAAAGGCATAGAAACAAAAGCGCTAACCGTATCCCATGCTTTCCACTCTCAAATGATGACTCCCATGCTGGCTGAGTTTAAAAAGGTGGCCGCCAGTGTTCAATATGAGCCCGCCAAAATAGAGTTAATATCGACCCTCACCGGTGAACTTAATAAAGGTGAAATGAGTCGAGCTGACTACTGGGTAGACCATGTGAAGTCTGCAGTTCAGTTTTCTCAGTCGGTGCAAAAATTAGGAGATTTTAACTTACGGGTGGTAATGGAAATTGGCCCAGGCTCCACCTTGTTAGGATTGGCAAAGCAGTCGCTTAAGTCATCAGTGACCTATATTCAAAGCCAACGACCTAAGCAAGACGGCTCCAGACAAATCTCACTGGCCCTGGCTGAACTTTACAGCAATGGCATCAACATCGATTGGAAGGGGTTTGACCAACCCTATCATCGCCTACGTATCGCTGTACCCAGCTATTGTTTCGACCGCAAGACTTATTGGTTAGGCGATATTCGCAACGGCGGTGCAGCAGCTAGCACTTCCAGTACCACCATCGGTAAGAGCGGCGGACAATACCTTGGCATGATTTCATCGCCAATGTCTGATGATGTTTATTTCGAAAATACCTTTACTGAAGCTAGCCCATTCAATCTAGACGATCATCGGCTCTATGAAGCAGTGGTAGCACCCGGTGCATTTCACCTTGCCATGGTGCTCTTGAGCGCACAAAAAGTATTGGGCGATAAACCCGTGGTCTTGGATGATGTGGTATTTCCTGAGCCTTTGGTCTTCGACGATAACATGAAACGACGACTACATTACGGCTTTAAAAAGCTGACTGAATCAAATAGCAGCGAAAATTCAAACGACAACACATATGAGGTTAAAGGCTTTTCGAGAGAAGAATCCAGCGATACCTGGATTATGCATACCAGCATGACGGCCCGCGCATATCAGTCTACCCAAGCAGGCTTAAGCCTATCTCAAAGCAAACTCAGTTCACAAGATTTAGAGGCTATCCAATCAGCGGCTACCACCGTCGTAGAAGGAACCGAGTTTTATCAGGGTATGTGGGATGCAGGGTATCAACTGGGGTCGCAATTTCAATGGATAGATAAAGTCTGGCGTAAGCCGGGTGAAGCGCTTACCCAATTGCGACTGCCGCACCCTGAAGAAATCAGTGAGTTTCTCATTCAGCCCGGATTAATGGATTCTTGTTTTCAAAGTTCAGCCATGGCGACCATGCATGAGAACATGGAGATTAGCGAACTCGACGCCATTTATATTCCCTTTGCAGTAGAGAATCTGGTCTTTTTACGCAAACCCACTAGCACCTTATGGTGCCATGTTAAGGTCACTGAAGCACAAGCAGCGGATGCAGAAAGCTATTCCCACTCCATCAAAGTATACGATGATCAGGGCGATATCATTATCGATATTGGCACCCTCTACAGCAAACGCGCACCAAAGGATCTGTTACTAAAAGCCTTGAAGAAGGAGCCCTTAGATGACCATTACGAAACCCATTGGCTAGAGCAAGACAAGAAAGAAGCTCTCGCTTTAGAGGCTAGCGGGAAATGGTTAGTCATTGATGACATCATCAATAGCGAAGAGTCTAATGCCGCCTTGATCCAACAATTAATAGCGGCGATCAATACCGCCGGTGGCGACCCTCTATTGATCAAACAAGGCGATGCCTACTCTAGTAGTTCAGGATCAAAGCAAGCTGCAATCACACTGCAATTTGCTGATGTGGGACAGTGGACGCAACTGCTAAATGATCTGGGTGGCAACGCGGCCATAAAGGGGGTCCTCTTTAGCTCCCTCTTCGAGACGGATTTGAATGCACTTCACCACGGTCAACAAATTCTTGACTCTCAACATCAACTATTTGCTGGCAAGCTCAATTGTATTAAAGCCCTGCAACTACAAGCTTCTACTCAAAATCCCCGACTCTGGTTTATTTCTAAGGGAATGATGAATGTGGGTGTTGGTAACGAAACCATGGGGCCGCTGTCCAGTGGAGTTTCCGGCTTCGCTAAAGTAATGCAGATGGAACACCCAGAGCTGAATTCCGTTTTCATCGATATCGAGTCAATCACTAACGACGCTATGCTACAACATACCAGCCAGTCCATCATAAATGAAATGGCAGAGGCTGGTACTGAGAAAATGGTGGCCTTACGTCTAGGCAAACGTCATGTGCCTCGATTGAGTCGACTGGGAAATGCGGCCTCCAAGATGGAGATACCCGCAGCGCCCTATCGGTTGATTATTGAAAAGAAAGGTGTTTTTGATGACTTGAAATACGTTCAATTTGAACCCGTCCCGCTAACCGCCACTGAAGTAGCGGTTAAAGTACTGCGATCAGGCCTGAACTTCCGCGATGTAATGGGTGTACTCGATGTGTATCCCGGTGAGGCTGGTCCCTTAGGAGGGGAATGCATCGGTGAGATTATTCAATTGGGAAGCGATGTAAAAGATCTCTCTATAGGGGATAGGATACTCATCCCCCTGGGCATGGCTTGCATGAGTTCCCAGATGAACACCGAGAGTCAACTCGTCACCCGAATACCCAGAAACTTAACACTAAACGAAGCGGCCACTATTCCTGTGGCCTACACCACCGCGATGCATGGATTGGTGAATTTAGGCAAGTTGAAAAAAGGCGATCGGATTCTTATTCATGCCGGTGCTGGTGGCGTAGGTCTCGCTGCCATTTATATTGCGAAAAAACTCGGTGCCGAGATATTCGCAACAGCCAGTGAAAAGAAGAGACCCTTTCTGCGATCCATCGGCGTAGATCACGTTCTGGATTCCCGTTCACTTTCATTTGCTGATGATATCAAACGCATAACCAATAACGATGGCGTCGACGTTGTACTCAACTCTCTTGCGGGTGAATTCATCCGGGCCAGTATGGGCTTGTTAAATAAGGGTGGTCGCTTTATCGAAATCGGTAAAGCCGATATCTGGTCACCAGAGCGAGTCACTGCATTTAGAGATGACATTACTTACGATAGCTTTGATCTAGTCACTTTGACCTTTACCGATCCACATTTGGTTAAGAAATTAATGGATGGCATAGTCAACGATTTAGAACAAGGCGCATTAAAACCTCTGCCCTACAAAGAGTTCCGCCAATCAGAGGCCATAGACGCATTCCGCTACATGGCCCAAGGCAAGCATATCGGCAAAATCCTGATTAACCCGGAGCCTGAACCCCTCACTATTCGCACTGACAGCAGCTATCTGATTACCGGTGCGGGCGGTGGACTGGGTTTATTGTTTGCCGACTGGTTGATTTCCAAAGGCGCTAAAGAGTTAGTGCTAGTGGGACGCAAGGATATCCGGGAAACACAAACAGAGGCCATTATAGCGCTGGAAGAAAAAGGAGCCACCGTCCATTGTTTACCTGCCAATATGGGCGATGAAAAATCGGTTAACACCCTCTTTCAAACTATTGATGAAACCTGTTTGCCTTTA
>JAESQG010000329.1 GCA_016765265.1 Pseudomonadales bacterium
TGCGATTTCCGTGTTTATTGAGAAGGGATGTGCCCCTCCTTCTGGGGGCTGAGGGTAGTCGTACTGAAAATAGTTGATCATCTCTTGCAATCTTCCCTCGTCTTTATAGCTGCTGTCGGTCTCGACGGGTCTACCTGTTTTCGGATCTATGTGGCTAGCCCAAGACACAGGGACGTAGTTGTCTGCGGAGATAAATTCACCTGTGACGCGGTCAATCACATAATAGAAGCCATTTTTAGGCGCCTGCATAATGACCTTACGCAGTTTATTATCAATATTTAAATCCGCCAAAATCATATGCTGGGTAGCGGTGTAATCCCAAGCTTCACCAGGGGTGGTTTGATAATGCCAAACATACTCACCGGTATCTGGGTGCACAGCAACAATTGAGGATAGAAAGAGATTATCGCCCCCTGCTGGACTACGTATATGCTTATTCCAGGGAGAACCATTACCAACACCCACATAGAGTAAATCAAGTTCAGGATCAAAGGCCATTGAATCCCAGGCTGTGCCACCGCCGCCTATTTCCCACCAAGGACCTCCACCCCAAGTATCTGCAGCCATTTTCATAGCATCGCTTTCAAAACCATCTTCTGGATTGCCGGGTACAGTATAAAATCGCCAAACTTGGTCACCATTATTCGCATCGTAAGCGGTGATGTATCCTCGAACGCCAAATTCTGCGCCGCCATTACCAATAATAACCTTGCCTTTAACTACGCGCGGTGCGCCAGTGATGGTATAAGGTCTATCAAGGTCTATGGTGAGCTTATCCCAAAGAATCTCTCCACTCACCGCATCAAGCGCTACGAGACGTCCGTCAATAGTGCCTACAAAAAGTTTCCCTTCCCAAGCCGCCACCCCTCGATTAACAACATCACAACAAGCATATTTGCTACGGGCCTTATCGACATTTAAATCATTACGCCAAATTAATTGACCGGTTTTAGCATCTAGCGCGATAACCTCGCTATAAATACCGGTTGTATAAATAACCCCATCAACCACTAGAGGCGTCGCTTCTAACCCCCGCTTAGTTTCAGTATCCCACTGCCAAGCCAATCCCAGCCGTTTTACAGAGTCTTCATTAATCTGATCTAAGGGACTATAGCGTTGCTCATCATAAGTGCGTCCATGTGTCAGCCAATCTGCTGTGTTTTTATCGGCTGCACCAATTGTCTCAGCGTTGATTTGCGCCATGGACTCACGCGCTTTTTCCGCAAGCGCTAGGTCATGTGACACCAGTGAGGCCTGGCTACCGGCTGCAAATAATATCGGACTACAGAGTAAAACAGAGGGAAAAACCTTTTTCATTATATCCACCAAAATACCATCGGTTAGGTTGTTATGTGATCACTATTGGCATGACTAGCTGCGTAATACCTATCTCATTTAACTCGGTCTAATTAACGGGTTCTGACTAAAAAAACAGAATTCATTACGCTCCCTTCTCACCTATGTCAGATAAGCCCATGATTTTTGCCTGGCTAAGAGTAAAATAAAAAGATGCCTGAGTACAGCGGCAATGATTACGCTAACTTAAAATTGTCAATTTTGAAATTGACGCTATTGTCAGTTAACATAAGGCTGCCAATTAATGCGCTGGATTTACGCTCCAGTATGCTGATCAGGAAAACTCATATGTCGCAGTATGTTGTCTGTGCTCTGTATAAATTTGTACGTCTCGACGATTTTGAATCCTTGCAACAACCCCTATTGAATGTCATGAAAAAACAAGACGTGAAGGGTACCCTATTACTAGCCCCAGAAGGCATCAATGGTACGGTGGCAGGAACTCAGATGGGAATCGATGCCCTGTTAACATGGTTGAAGAAGGACGTTCGCTTAGCCGACATTGTGCATAAAGAATCTTTCGATACTGAAATCCCCTTCTACCGCTCTAAAGTTAAATTAAAAAAAGAAATCGTCACCATGGGTATAGAGGGTATTGATCCCAAAAAAGTGGTGGGTAGTTACATCAAACCAAAAGATTGGAATAACTTAATTTCCGATCCTGATGTGGTGCTTGTTGATACCCGCAATGAATACGAAGTGGGGATCGGCACTTTCAAAAATGCGATCAACCCTAATACGGAAACATTCAGAGAATTCCCTCAGTTTGTGAGAGAAAATCTCAATACAGAAACACACAAAAAAGTAGCCATGTTTTGCACTGGTGGTATTCGTTGCGAAAAATCCACCGCTTATCTCAAAGAACTCGGCTTTGACGAGGTCTTTCATTTAGAGGGAGGAATTCTTAAATATTTGGAAGAAGTGCCGAAATCAGAATCTTTATGGGAAGGTGAGTGCTTTGTCTTTGACAATCGAGTGGTAGTCAATCATTCATTGGAGCGAGGAAGGTATGACCAGTGCTACGCTTGTCGCCGCCCCATCACCCAAGAGGATAAAAATAAGGCGGAGTATGAACAAGGCGTCAGTTGTCATCAGTGTTTTGACAAGGCGACGGAAACACAAAAAAAACGTTTTAGAGATCGTGAAAAACAAGTGCAACTGGCTAAATCACGGGGGGAAGAGCATATCGGTTCAGTCATGCCCGATCTTCACGATACGAGACGGCAAGAAAAATACAATCATAAAAATACCCAACGCAAGAAACCATGATATTGCCACATTATCATGGTTAATTTAAGTTAAGCTCGACTCATACTCGCATTAATTTGATTTCTCATAAATACAAAACGAAAATTTCTAACCTCGTTTTGAAAATCCTTGATTAAAGCTTCCTTTTCATTGTCTTCCACGGGTAAATACTTTAAACGGCTATACTTCGCTGACACACGTTCTATGGGCTCAGCCAATTCGGGTAATGCCTCCACCACACGTTCCGCAAACATTTGAGGCGTTTCACCTTTTTCTCGGGACAACCCACCTTTCTCCAGAAAAGACAAAAACTGATAATAGGCTCTATNGACTACGTCTTGGGTTCGTTTAGTCCGCGAATTCAACATCCAAAGAGCNAACACGCCCATGCAGACACCTAAAAGACCCATCATCACAAAAGCCATTCTTCTTGGAGACACTTTACCCATAAAACGCTTAAGAAATGCCAATTGCAAATCTGAGTTATAACCTATGATGAATTTATTCCAGTTATGATTCATATAGTCTATTGAGAGACGTAGCTTATTAATCAGGGGATTACGGCGATACTTCATCACAGAAAAAAACTCATTCTGCAGAAATTCCCCAGCGTCCGCCAACCCATCTTCCAATCCTTTTTCGATCCGCTCTGGCGCTACCGCCGCGGTGGGATCAACCCGTACCCACCCTTTTGGTCCCAACCATACTTCGGTCCAGGCATGAGCATCGAATTGGTGAACCAACACATAGCCGCCCATTGGATTAATTTCACCTCCTTGATATCCTGCTACTACCCGCGCGGGAATCCCTGCGGAACGCATTAAAAATACAAACGCTCCCGCATAATGGGCACAGAATCCTCGCTTTGTCTCAAACAAAAAGCGATCAATTATTTCATTATCTAACAAGGGTGGTTTCAAGGTGTAAAAAAAGTCCTCACGATTAAACCAACTGAGTACTCGGCCAATATAACGCTCTGCGTGATAGTTCTCCTCCTTCATCCACCGCTTTGCTAGCTTAGTCGCCCGCAAATTAGTCCCGGGTGGTCGCTGTAATTCTCTATCGCGCATCCAGCGCGTTAGTCTGGGCTCTGCAACAAAATCTAAAAAAGAAGTTAGCTCATATTGATACATTTGACCGACGGGATTATTTTTCACCAAACGAAAATCACCGGTGAATCCTATATCATTTTTATAACTGATGGGCATTTCCAAACCAAACAACCAAATTTGATCTGTCGCTTCCAGGGTCACCGTGTAGCTGACAGGATTGCTTTTATTTTGTAGCAAACGATACCCATTAGTATTCCGAGAATTGGTTTGCGCTGCCATTAAGTCGCCAGGAGTTGCAACTCCTGGCGCCCATGTGTTGCCGTCGAAATGAGAATAAACTAAACCCCGCCAATACAACTTATGTAATGGCGGGATTTCTCCCGGTTGAAATTGAACTCGAAAAGCCAGCTCACTAGAGTTCCCTAATTCAGCAATAGAGCCAGGTGTCATGGTTTCGCTCAAACCCATTCTCGCCTTATGCCCGGACAAATCCAAAGACCACAATGGCGGAATACGTGGGAAAAATATAAAAATTATGATCATCAAAGGCAATGCTTGCAATAATATTACGCAGGCCAATTTAATCGTTCGAGTAGGCTTGTGATGCCCGTGGCTTTGATTCATTCCCACCAACGCCCCAGTAATCATAATAAGCACTAGCACCATATACAGCGCAATAGGTATCGACTGGGAAAATAGAAATTCAGTTGCCACCACAAAATAAGAAAGCACCACGCTGACATAAGCATCTTTTTGCGTGTTCATTTCAAGAAGTTTTAAAGAATAAGTGAGAATGAGTAAGGACACACCTTGCGCAGTACCGAGCAACGTCCCATAACTCCACAAAACACCCATAACGCCGGTAACGACTAATACCAATCTTATCCACTTTCCAGGGTAACTCCATCGCCCCGGATACACCATTACCCGCCACAACACACAAATAGCGCACACCAGTGTTATCCATATGGGCAGGCGCTCAACATGAGGCAAGATCACTGCCACTTGAGCCGCCAACAGCCAAATCAAACTGTCCCTAGGAATCTGGTACGATCGAACACTCATCCCACATCCGCCGCTGTGTAACCAACCGTCTTACAGATCGCAAGTTCGTGTAAGCATTTCATTTTATGCCCAGCCCCACAGTTGGGAGCCACCTGACTGTTAGGAATTCGTAATCCGAATACCCGGTTTTTCTCCGATAACCGCAATACCACCAGTATTTCTGTAATAACAACGACCGGTTATGAAGCAAGATCCGCTGGTTCCACAGTACTTCCAATTCTTCTTGTGC
>JAESQG010000330.1 GCA_016765265.1 Pseudomonadales bacterium
CGCATCTCGTACTTCAAGCACCTCCACTTCAAAAGTGAGTGTTCGACCTGCCAAGGGATGATTGCTATCTACATCAGCAGAGAACTTCCCCACTTTAACCACCGTCACTTGACGATCGCCTTGCTCTGTTTTAACCCAGGCAGTCATCCCTATTTTCCATTTTTTTTGTTTTGCGCCTTGCAAGTGTTTGATGGGTATACGCTGTATCGTGTCTTCATGAAGGGGTCCATAAGCTTCCGCGGGTTCGAGGGTAACTACAAAACTTTCTCCTGCGGATTTGCCCTCCATTGCTTTCTCCAAGCCTGCGATAACATTCCCGTGGCCGTGTAAATAAGCACTAGGCTCGCCCTCTTTCGATGACTCGATTAGCTCACCCTTCTCGTCTTTTAGTTCGTAATGAAACTGGACAACGCTATCTTTAGAAATACTCATTATAAAAACTCTGCTATTCGATACACTCTAGTTGGCGACTACACTCTCTTGGCGACACTCTCTCGGCTACGACAATGATATCATTATTCACGATCAATTAGCGGGAATCCTTCACACCAAGTCAATTTTGAATCTTTGATAAATAGCTATCATTATTACTGACCGTATTTGTTACTGACCGTATTTTCAGCGTTTGCGTAATCTAGAGTAAAACAGAATATAAGGGCTTGCCCCTCAACCTCCAAAAGACGTACCCTGCAGCCTTCGTCCCTACAAGTGCAACCAACATCCGAGAATGGCCCAAAGAAAACCAGTGCAATGAAAACCAGTGCAATGAAAACCAGTGCAATTCAGAGCCGCTCATACTCTACAAACGATAAAATTGGGAGTAATACAGAATGTCGAATGATGCTGTTTCTGGAGAAGGATTAAAAAGTAGAGTACCTTCGCTTTTTGTCCTTTCACTACTTATTTTCATTATATTAGCCACTACTGCTGAGAGTTTTCATTCTCAATTACTAAAATATGGGGCACAGTTTTGGCCTAATTATACGATTTTAAGAGTTGACCTACGCACTCCGTCCTGCGACCCCAATACCGACGTATCTGCACGGCTAAAAACACTGGCAGCTGAAAGTGAAATCTTGGAGGCGGATGATCTTTTCGCCACCGCATTTGATCCTGAAGCAACGAAGAAATCTATCTTGGCACAGAATGCACTTTGCCAAGTCAAGCATGACATCGCTGCGAAAAATCAAGCACAAGTCACCACAGGGGTAAGAATTTACCGGGCAGGGGAAACCACAGTGGCTAAACTGGTTATATTCTCTCTCAACGTTCAACGAACTGTTCTGCTGTTACTTATTTTCGTTGGAGGTATGATCACAACACTTAGATTTCACCATATCTCGTTCCGAGCAATCGAGACCAAACTAGATCATCGCGTTTCAATCACCGCACAACTGGCCTGTAATGTTTTTCTAACACTGTCCACCATCGCCTTCGTACAAAATGTTGAAGCCGCCAACGTTCCATTCGCCAACAAAGAAATCATTTACTTATTAGTTGTTGGTTTTGCGTTTTTAGGATTAATTAACTTGTATCAAACCGTTACAATGCCAGATACCCTCGAGGAACACGGTACGATTTCTCACGCACTGCTTAGCATTCCTGTCTATGTTTTTATTATGGGTGCTTCCGGCGCCTACTTCATTATATCTGAACATCACTTAGCTGCTGCATCCATTTATTTTAGCCTAGCATTTGACGTTGCCGGGGTTCTGGTGAGCATCGCACTTTATATATGGGTAGGTATGCTGTTAAAGCAAACAAGGATAGGAGAATTGATTTTTGGTGTTTTCAAGCCTTGGAAATTACCTCCTGAATTGTTGGCTTTTGTGGCCATTCTTATCATGGCCATTCCCACAGCCTATACCGGCGGTTCTGGTGTAATAGTCTTGGCCCTAGGAGTTGTTGTTTACGAAGAGCTACGCCGTGTAGGAACGCGACGTCAATTGGCCTTAGCAGCAACAGCTATGGCNGGAAGCTCNGGGGTAGTATTAAGACCNTGTATATTNGTAATGCTNATTGCNATACTGAATAAAGAAGTGGTCACAGACGAACTCTATGGCTGGGGCATTAAGGTGTTTATGCTCACGTTAACCTCTTTCTTTTTCTTCGNTTATCTTACCAAAAAGGAGCCATTAAAAATGGCGTCGCCCACCGAAGCTTGGGGGCCGATTAAAGAAGCATTCTTACCACTCATTCCTTACGTGATCACTATCGCCATAGTGGTACTTGCTTATGCGTTTTTCCTTGATGCCTATGTGGATGAGTTCACCGCTTTTATTATTCTTCCGGTTATTCTCATTGCCGTTATNTATTATGAAAGAACCAAAGGNTTAAAAAACTATTCTTTTGAAAATGATGAACGCTCCCCCAATGCTAAAGAAGCATTAGGGGTATCTATCGACGGAGCGGTTGTTCATATTGGAGCACTGCTATTCGTCATGGGCTGTGGATTAGCCGCGGGAGGCGCTATCCAACGCTCAGGGATATTCGACCTCATACCGGAAACCTTCAGCAGCGTCTGGCTAGCCATGGGNTTCGTTATTATCTTATTGGTCATCGTTGGTATGACCATGGANGCNTTTGCGGCAATTTTTATGATCAGCGGAAGTCTCGCCCCGGTGGCTTATCGCAATGGCATTGATCCCATTCACTTTTGGATGACGGTACTCGTCGCGCTAGAGTTAGGCTACTTAACTCCTCCGGTAGCCCTCAATCACTTATTGGTACGCCAAGTGGTGGGAGAAAAAGAAGCTAACCTGGCCGCACTTGAAGGGGACACATTTTGGTACAGACATGAAAAAATACTCTTACCCCTTGCGGTGATGGGTACTGCCGTCTTAATCGTGGCTTATGGCCCACTTATTGTGGGTTATGCCGACTGAAGCTTAATTACATTATTAAACGTCCCTAAATCTTTAAAAGTCCTAAATTGACCACCATACTGGGCNTATCTGTTAGCTAAACATTTAAAATTTATCGCACAAGGTGATAGAATTTGTACACCTTAGCAATTTACTTTTTAATTTGGAGCTCATATGACTACCCATGTTGGTTTACCAATTGACAAAGAATATTTGATACTAAGCGATAAGGTGATGTCCCGACTCAGGGAAGGTAACGCTCCCTCACAAGCAAAAGATACCGTCAAAGCCTCGCAAATATTGATAACGACCATGCTAGAACTATTAGTCGATGATTTGACGGAGCAAGTTAGCATGAAACCTTTTGTAAAAAAGGTGATTATCCAAGTAGGTGCGATAGCGCAAAAGACAATCAACGTAATGGTTGACAAAGTTATTTCGAATTTAAGCAACGAAGATTTATTGTCTTTCGTTGGCCATTACAAAGACATGGAAATTGAACACGAAGGCGTAAAATACCTGGGCTTTGAATTAGATGATAATCTGGAAGTCCTGATGGATAGCGCCTTCAGTAATATTGACAATAAAGAAACTCAAGTGGCGAAACAGGAACTGACTGATGCACTACTACAGATAATTATTATTTCTTTAAAGTTATTCTTAAAAGTGCCTATGGGCCTCATCAAATTAGGGCTTTTTTCTCGCAAGGTAGTTGATCTCACTGCTGCGACACTGGAGAAAGTCGTGCAACCGGCCATCAGAAAAATTGTCGGAAATTTGGAGCAGCCGGAACTCGAGTCATTTAAAGACTTTATAGCTGAGCTGGTTTTAAAATCCGAAGAATCTATTGAACAACCACAAGAACCCGGGAAAGAATCCAGTCTGCCTGTAGATTCATAACCTCTAGATTCATAAACAAAAAATAAATCAATAGACTCGCTGTACAGCTTGAAACAGGAATCACGCCAACCTATGAGCCAATCGAACGCAGTAGCCGCATTAGTCACCGGTGGGGCAAGACGCATTGGTGCTGAAATTGTTAGGCATCTTCATGGCAACCACTTTAACGTCATTATTCATTATAACCGATCACACAATGAGGCCCAATCTTTAGCCGCCCATTTCAATTCAATCCGCGCTGATAGTGCCACCGCCTTACAAGCAGATTTAAACGATGTTGACAGCCTATTGAATCTCGCGAAAGAAGCAACAAATTGCTACGGTCGACTAGACCTTTTAGTCAATAACGCATCGTCTTTCTCTCCTACACCCTTGGGAGAAACGGACGAAAAACAATGGAATACTTTATTCAATAGCAATGCGAAAGCACCGTTTTTTCTCAGCCAAGCGCTAATACCCGAACTAAAAAAACGATCGGGATCTATTATTAACATGATAGACATCTACGGCGAGAGACCTTTAGAAAACCACACGCTTTACTGTATGGCAAAATCTGCCCTAGCAATGATGACTCGATCTCTCGCGAAAGAACTGGGACCCGACATTCGAGTTAACGGCGTTGCCCCTGGTGCAATCCTGTGGCCAGAACAAGGGGAAACACTCTCGAATCAGAATAAAATACTCGACAAAACCTGCTTAAAGCGACTAGGTCAAGTGGAGGATATAATCAAAACTATTGAGTTTATTTACAGCAACAAATATCTAACGGGACAAATAATCAATATTGACGGCGGACGCTCAGTCAATATGTGACGGGGGCTTAATTTGGCAACGTAATATCTACAGGCCANAAAGCTTGCTTATCGCCTGAAAATTGTTCCCACANTACNCCATANCTTCTTTTAGTTTTTGCGTGTAATTCATCAGCAGCCACATCCACCAAGGGCAACAATACAAAAGCGTAAGTAAGAATCTCTCCTCGCGGTAGCTCCACTCCGTCAATGGTTCCACTCAAATTATCATAGGTAAGAATATCAAGATCCAAACTTCTGGCACTAAATTTTGGCTGTCCGTGCTTTCGACCGTGTTCTACTTCAATGGACTTTAAAGCCTGACTCAATTCGCCTACTGACAAATCGGTGTCTACACCTACCACCAGATTCAAAAAATTATCCCCCTCAAATCCAACAGCTATACTTTCATAAACTTTTGAACACTTTAATATTCCAAATCTATCCCTAAGCTCAGCAATAACACTTACAATGTTCTTCCGGCTGTCTACATTACTACCCACGCTGATATAAGTGCGAGCCATTTAGTTTTTTTCACCTCGTTCAATCACCACTCCCACATCCACCGCCCCCCGCAATGCACCGGTTTTACCCAGCCGCAACCGAAGCCAAGGTACCTGGAATTCTTCCAACACTATTTTAGCAATTTCTTCTGCTAAGGTTTCCACCAGTTGAAAACTACTTTGCTCCACGAAGCTGATTATGCGTTTGGCAACGGATTTATAATCTAAGGTATCGTCAATAGCATCATTTTTAGCAGCAAGACGATTATCGTTTGCCAACTCTAAGTCCAAGCAAACCGTTTGTTTAATCTTCCGCTCCCAATCAAAAATGCCAATGACCGTTTCTATTTGTAATTCTTTTATATAAACAACATCCATTAACCTAATTCCTTCAATCTCAATTCAAAGCATGGTTTATAAAATCACTTCCGCGGGGGCAACCCATGTACTAGCGTTAAAAATTCCAATCGAGTACCAGCACGCCGATGTTCGGATAATGCCTGGTAATCCGCATCGGCATACCAGTCTTTTGCCGCTTTTTCTGATGGAAAACTAAAAATTATCATACGTCCAGTACGAGGCGTACCCTCAAGAGTAATGGATGCGTCATCGTAGGTAACAAATTCGCCACCGTATTGTTTTAATAACGGAAAGAAGCCTTTTTCATAGTTCAGATAACGTTCTGCATCAGTAATGATAAGATTTACCACCATATAAACCGGAATGTCACTCATGATATTGTCCTCATATAAGGGCATGGCTCAAGCACATGCGTTTATGGCCTGCCCCGTTTTTATTGGTTATTTTTTGCTGGTTATTTTTTTACTGTTTAATTTGCACGGATTAGTTTGCACGGATTAATTTTAACAGGGTCACGGACCTAGATGAAGAATCCCAAAATCATTTAATCCAATTTATTACCAAGCTTTGCTCTTGCGGTTGCCGCCGCTATAACGTCTCCAGCTTCATTGTATAGTTTTGAAGAAAGATGAAAAACATCACCGTCATTTTTTAAGATCATACCTTTGCCTCTGACTAGCCCAGTAGACACTGGCCGTAAAAATGAAATATTCATATTTGCCGTGGGTGCAAACTGTGTTTTAGGCAACGTTATTCCAAGCGCATAGCCCATAAGGTCATCTAGCATGGCTACAAGAATCCCCCCTTGAATATTTCCGACAGAATTATGGAATGTTTTTTTTGCCTCAAAATTGGCTTCGATCACCCCTGCCTCCCGGTCAGCAAAG
>JAESQG010000331.1 GCA_016765265.1 Pseudomonadales bacterium
CGTTGGATAGACTTACGCGACACTTTCCCATAGCTGTAAAGCAAGTTGATGTGCTCAATAATGCGGAACTGGAACGCTTTTTGCGCGGTGCGGACGTGGTTATCTCTGCTTGTTCTTATCGGCTTAATATACACATTGCTCAGGCCGCCCTGAAGGTGGGTTGCAGCTATTTTGATTTGACTGAAGATGTAGCTACCACCACCGCGGTTAGAGAAATAGCCAAGCAAGCGATACCGGGGCAAATATTTATGCCTCAGTGTGGTTTGGCGCCTGGGTATATTGGTATTTTAGGCAATCATCTGTGTAAACAATTTGATGAGCCGCAGCGGGTGAAAATGCGCGTCGGTGCGCTACCGCAGTTTCCTTCTAATATGATGATGTACAATTTGACTTGGTCTACAGATGGGTTAGTGAATGAGTATTGCAATCTTTGTGAGGCTATCGTAGATGGTCGACGCATCGAGGTTTTGCCCTTGGAAGGTATTGAGCATTTTTCTATGGATGGTATTGATTACGAGGCGTTTAATACTTCCGGTGGTTTGGGGACCTTAGCGGAGACGCTTGAGGGAAAAGTGAAGGCATTAGATTACAAAACAGTTCGATACAAGGGTCATTGTTATTTGATGGCTTTTTTAACGAAGAGTTTACGCTTGGCGCATCGGAAAGATTTATTGTTAGAAATATTGGAGGATGCAGTTCCTATTACATTGCAAGACGTGGTGCTTATTTTTTGTAGTGTTAGTGGCATGCGCGACGGGCAGCTGACGCAGATAACCGATGCCCGTAAAATTTACCACCAAGAATTGTACGGTGAGCACTGGAGTTCCATTCAATTAACAACGTCTTCCGCAATCGCTGGGGTGGTGGATTTGCATCAGCAAGGGAAACTACCCGATAGAGGGTTTGTACGGCAGGAGCAAGTGGATTTTGAAGAGTTGAGTGCTAACCGGTTTGGTCAGTATTACAAGGTTGATTGACTATAGAGTAGGTAAAAAGACAATAGGTAAAAACACAGTAGATTAAAACGAAATGAATAAGGACACGGATATGTCGTGGCAAAAAGAGCTCGGGCTCGATGTGTTAATTCAACATTCTCATTATCCGGCTGTAATGATTGGCTCGAAAATGAGTCTGGGTATGGGTGAACTGATCAAGGATTTTTCTCCCATAGACGGCAGTGAAATTGCTCAGTTCAAAGCGGCTACACCTGATCAGGTGGCTGAAGCAATTGGTGCAGCGTCTGCGGTTTTTCCGCAATGGCGAATGATACCTGCCCCTAAGCGGGGACAGTTAGTCCTAAAAATTGCCGATATTGTGAGAGCAAAAAAGGAAGCGCTAGCTGAATTGATTAGTGTGGAAGTCGGGAAAATTCATCAAGAAGCCTTGGGAGAGGTGCAGGAATGGATCGATGTTTGTGACTTCGCCGTGGGTCTTTCTCGCCAACTGTATGGTCTGACGATTGCTAGTGAGCGCCCTGAACATCGAATGATGGAGCAGTGGCTCCCGCTAGGTAACGTCGGTGTCATATCCGCTTTTAATTTTCCGGTGGCTGTTTGGGCTTGGAATGCAATGTTGGCTTTCGTGTGTGGCGACCCCGTTATCTGGAAAGCATCAGAAAAAGCGCCTTTGTGTGCTTTAGCTTGTCAAAATATCGTGATAGAGGCATTGGATTGTTTTGAAGAGTTTGATTCTGTAAGGAGCGGGCTAAGCAGTATTGTCCAAGGGGGTGTGGTAACGGGTGAGGCATTGACGGCAAGCGAACAGGTACCGCTTATTTCTGCCACGGGTTCCATTCCCATGGGGAAGAAGGTGGCATCGGTTGTGGGAGCAAGATTGGGACGATCCTTGTTAGAGTTAGGCGGGAATAACGCCCTGATTTTAACAGAATCCGCGGACATGAATATGGCAATAAGAGCCGTGGTATTTTCGGCAGTAGGGACAACGGGGCAACGTTGTACTAGTTTACGTCGTCTTATTGTGCACCGCTCCAAGAGTGCAGAAGTAGTTGAAAAATTAAAAAAGAGTTACAGCCAAATTTCAATTGGTGATCCTCGGGATGAGAATAACTTGCTGGGCCCTCTGATAGATGAAGCCGCGTTTAAAGCGATGTCGCTGGCCTTGGAAAAAGCGAAAGAGCAAGGTGGAGTAATTGTGTGTGGAGGACAACGAATAACGGAAAATGTACCTGACGGTGTTTACGTTACGCCAGCTATAGTGAAGATGAGTAGGCAGTCTGATGTCATGATTACGGAGACTTTTGCGCCCATTTTATATGTCATCGAATACGATGACTTTGAAGAAGCTATTCAAATTCATAACGAAGTACCGCAAGGCTTGTCGTCGGCTATTTTTACTAACTTGAGTCAGCAGGCGGAGCGATTCCTCTCGCCGGCAGGGTCAGATTGCGGGATTGCTAATGTTAACATAGGGACGTCAGGCGCAGAAATTGGGGGTGCATTTGGGGGAGAGAAAGAAACGGGTGGCGGTCGAGAGTCGGGCTCTGATGCCTGGAGGAACTACATGCGCAGAGCGACTAATACGATAAATTATGGCGATGATCTGCCTTTGGCTCAAGGCATTAAGTTTGATTTAGATTAAGAAACGGCGAGGTCAGCCTCTTTTTGTTTCTCTAATAATGCAATGAAATCGTCAGAAGTAACCGGTTTACTATAGTAATATCCTTGACCTTCTGTGCAGCCGTATTGTCGCAAATACTGTTCCTGCTCTAAGGTTTCGACTCCTTCAGCGACGACTTCTAAATTTAAACTATTGCTGAGTTGGATGATCGCCTTTACGATAGTGGCATCATTTGGGTCATCCAGTACGTCGTGGATAAATTCTCGATCAATTTTTACTTTGTCTAGTGGCAATCTTTTTAAATGAGATAATGATGAATATCCTGTTCCGAAGTCATCGATAGCCAGTCGTAGACCCATGGCTTTCAATGTCTCTAAAGTTTCAATGCTGCGGTTAATGTCGTTCATGATGGCGGTTTCGGTGATCTCTAGTTCTAAATGTGATGGGTTGACCTTGTGCTTTTGGAGAATACTCTTAACGATGTCGACGAAATTATCTTGTTTTAGCTGAACTGCAGAAATATTCACGGATATGCATAGATCGTCATAGCCGAGCGCTTGCCATCGGCTAATTTCGGCGCAGGCAGTGTCTAATACCCAAGTCCCGATGGGGATGATTTGGTTGTTGCGTTCCGCTAAAGGGATAAATTCGCTAGGTGGAATTAATCCACGAGTAGGGTGCTGCCAGCGTATAAGTGCTTCAGCGCCTTTGATTTTTCTGTTATTCAGGTCAATTTGAGCTTGGTACACGAGGAAAAGTTTGTTTTGTTCTAGCGCCCGACTCAGTTCTGTTTCGAGGGCTCGTAGTTCTCTAATATTAGAATCAACACTGGCTACATAGAATTGATACCGATGACCTCCTTCAGCTTTGGCTAAATGCATCACATTCTCTGCATTTTTTAAAATTGTTTCGGGATACTCGCCATCAAGGGGGAAAACGGAAATTCCGATGGTTGCCTTTATCTCAATAACATCACTACCGATTAGATAAGGGGAACAAATAGTTCTTAAAACTTGTTGGGCAAGTGAAGCAACATCATAATGTTGGCTTAATTCTTCAGTTATGATGGAAAATTCATCTCCGCCTAGACGAGAGATGGTATGAGCAAAGTGAAGCTCCTTAGTCAGTCTTTCAGCTAATAGCGAGAGCAGCTTGTCGCCTTTGTCATAAGAATGTGTTTGATTGACGGATTTAAAATCATCCAAAGAACAACAAAATAAAGCCCGTATTTTGCCGTGTTTATCGGTATCTCTGAGCGCTTGCTTTAATCTTGTTTCAAGTAATTTTCGGTTGGGTAATTGCGTAAGAATGTCGTAATTTGANAGNTGCTCGGCCTGAGCTTCAGCGTGTTGCCGTTGTTTCGCGTTGGCTTCTATTGATTTCAACAATTCATTAACCGTGTCAACCCAATAGCCGATTTCATCAGATTCGTGTCCCGCTGGAGTCGGGATTATGTATTTAGCAGGCTTCTGTGGATCAATATTTCTTAATGCATCAATGACCTTTAAAAGCGGTTTTGTCAGCAGAATATGATAAATAAAATAAAGAACCAAACTGAAGGCAAGGGCTCTCAGCACGCCNGCCATAAAAATATAAGTAGCGCGCTGAAGAAATAACTGGCTTTCATGGCTCGGGTCGAGTGCGATGGTTAATTCACCGACTTTGTCTGGCGTAATGCCCGCAGTGTCTAGACCGTTTATCAATTCAATCGTGAAGGTTAATTTATCCCCAAAAATTAATTTAGCAAGCCAATTAACGTGGTAATCGATGTGCGGGATTGCTTTTTTTGCCAAGATTGGTTTATTCAGGGAGGAAATGCTTGCATAGTAGATTGATTTGTACTCATAAAGACTTTCTACAACTTGTTGAGCCATAGCGGAGTCTGATTCCCTAGCGGCTGTCGTTGCGGGATCCACCATTACCGTAAGAAATTGCAGGGCCTTGTTGTCGAGCTCTTTACGGGCCGATGATGCATCCAGAATGATTTGTGTGATGCTAAATAAAGAGCCCACCAAAAGTGCTGACAGAATGACGGCTCTGAATAACTTGGTAGATAAGCTTTTTAACGAATATTGAGTCATGTTTCGTTAGCTTTTTTTATTATGATTTAAGTTNCTAGTNTGGGTTTAGGTCTNGAAACAANGCGTAATTTAGNTGTTGNTGTCGGTATTGCCGATGTTGTTAGCGTTGCCAAACACGGGATAAAGTATTATCGAAATTTAGCTAATAGTCAAAAAATATGTAAGCGAAATTAATTGTTTGCGAAGAAAGACAATAAAAAATAGCTGCGCTAATCGTTATCGCTTGAGTTATCATATTTTGGGTTTGTCTTTCTCAACGAAAAAAAGAGGTACAGGCTCAACGAAAAAAAGAGGTACAGGTTTTGTTGTCCAATTTGATTAGGCACCATAATGTGTAAATTTAACTGACATGTTGTTATGGTGAGTCTATTGATGGATTGCGGCAACCAGTGGGTAATTGAGTTGTCTATTGATGGACAAATCTGATGATGGGCAGTTCTGAAATCGCGATGTTTAGATCACACAGAACCTTTATAAAAATTAACTCGGTGGGGGATTAGAAAGTGAATGTTAATAAAAATATGAAAATAAGACGGATTGACCCTCTGCCTGGCAGTAGAGTGAGAGTACTACCCTCTTTTAGTGTCGTTTTCAATATGGTGCTGTTCTTTGGTGGGATTATGACAGCAAGCAATGTGTTGGCAGATGTAACGATAGTATTTAAAGAGCTCGGATCAAACGAGCAGGTAATACCGATAAAGGTGCGTGACGGCAAAGTTCAAATTGGATTGTCGGGGCAGGGTGAGAGTGTTTTATTATTTGATAGTGCGAGTAATACGATTACAAATATCGATAATAAAAGTAAAAGTTACACTGTAGTGGATGAAGCATCACTTAATATGATGGCAAACACTATGACGACTATGCAANAAAACTTGATGGCTCAAATGAAAAACTTGTCGCCGGATAAAAGAGCGCAGATGGAAGCGNTGATGGGGCAGATGTTGGGCCAGTCNGNCCAACANNAAACGCAGNCCTCAAGGGAATTTAGGAAAACCAACGTAAGGAAAAANGTGGCNGAATACAGTTGNACNGTTATAGAAAGCATANNTGCGGGAATTAAGGTGTCCGATATATGCGTGGTCAACCGTAGAGAAATGAATCTNTCAGATGAAGATTTTCAAAGTTTGAAAAGCTTTTTTGATTTTATAAAGCAAATGGCCCAAAAATTTCCCGGAGGAGAGAAATTGGAGGAGGAATTCGGGTTTTGGGCGTCAGATGAAAATGTAGTGCCCGTCCATATAACGCGGTATAAGAATGGGAAAGTGACGACAATTCATCAAATTGAAAAACTTGACACATCACCTCTGGATAGTACCAATTTTGAGGTACCAGTGGATTATAGAAAACATAGCCTAATGCCAGGCATGTAATGTGGGTTGGGGCTGCTCAAAGATATAGGAGACCGTTTATTGAGCTTCCCCCGCTGAAAAGCATCAATTCAAGCTAGCAGCTATACTAAATTTCGAGTTAGATGAGTATTTTTCTAGCTGTGATTTATCCAGCGGTGACCTATCCAACGGTGACCTACAAAGAAGTATGAGTCCCTTATATGGCAAGCAAGACACCCGATGGCCGAGTACGGATTGAGCCAACTATCACTTTAGGCGCTCAGGATCAGGCACCTAAAAAGCCTGGGAAGGATTCGGCCTCTACAATATCTAAAGTACGGTCCAGCAAGGCGGCGGTTTCGAGTACAGAAACTCAGAAGTCAGGATCAGACCGCGGAGTGCATAGCGGATTATTTGNCATAGTAATTGGNNTAATNTTGATCNTNTCTGNTGGTGGTGGATGGTATTTTTTCCAGCAGATAGGTGATTTACAAAGTGAACTACGCTCATCGACAAACGCTATGAATGTATCTACTTCACAGTTAGAGAACCGCTTATCCAGTACCGATAAATCAATCAATCAAACAGGGGATAAAACCAGTGAGACCTTGGCGTTATTGGATAGCGAAATTCGCAAATTGTGGACTATCGCGAATAAGCGTAACAAGGGCGCCATTGGCGAGAATAAAAAAACCACAGTGGCGCTTGATAAGGCCTTAGCAAAAGTAAAGAAAACTGCGGATTTGGCGAAAAATCAGTTGGTGCAAGTGAAGGAGTCCAATACATTGATTCTGGCAACAAACAAGGACCTAGCTAACACAATACTAAGCTTAAATAGCACGATCGCTGAGTTAGAGGCGCAGTTGGGGATGCAGGATTCTAAGTTAATTACCCTCCAGCAAGATTTAAACAAGGTGGCACAGCAAGCTAATTTATCAGACGAAGTACAGTCCAATGCACAGGCGATTCAAGCGATTGATGCGTATCGGCGTCAAACCAACTCCAGCATAGAGCAATTAAACCAAGATATACGGAATTTGTATCAACGTACGGCGGCTGAGGGGACTGTGTCGAAACCTGGTCTATAGGTTTTATAGTTTATAGGTTATAGGTCACTGATATTTAATGTAGTGACGGACGGGTTTAGGTTGATAAAAACCTGCACAATATTGAAATCAGACCTTTAACAAGCTTTTTGCACCTGGTACAATGCCGCCCTCGCTTGGCCAGTGACTTTAGGCTGGATGTTATCGCTAGCTAAATACAAGCTACGGCTAAGTGAAAGTAGAACCAAATGTTCAAGTAAATAAATATGTTCAAGTGACAATATTTAGTCAAGTGAAAATATATAGAAAAAGCATGCGCGCCAGTGGTGAAATTGGTAGACACGCTGGATTTAGGTTCCAGTGTCGCAAGACGTGTAGGTTCAAGTCCTACCTGGCGCACCAAACAAAAACAACATCTTACGCAACTTCCAACGACCTCTCCAAAAACTCTTTTCCTGACTGTGCCAGATTTGTGTCAACATTTTTCGCGGACTCGCTTAAATGTGTTGCTGATAAGTGGGCATACTTCAAAACCATGTCGTAAGAACTCCACCCGCCGAGCTCCATAAGTTCATGCAATGAGGTTCCATTCATCACATGCCAACTTGCCCAAGTGTGCCGTACATCGTGGATTCTAAAGTCTGTGATTCCTGCTTCAGTAATACACTTTTTCCAGTAGGGATTCGTAGGTGGATTAATAACACCAAACACAAACTCGTCATGCTTTCCTATCTGGCCGCGCAAAATCTCCATGGCTGTGTGGTTTAAAGGAATGGCAATATCTTTCTTGCCTTTCGCCTCGTCGCCGTACACCCAAGCACACTTTCTTTGCATATCAATTTGACACCATTTTAGGTAGTAGAAATTGCTTTTCCTAAGTCCAGTGGCAAAGCCAAGTTTAATTGGTTGCCGATGGTGTTCGGGTAAAGCGTCTAACAATTCCACCGCCTCTTCCGGCGTGATCCATCGAACTCTGCGCTTACTTTCTTTACGCTTGCGAATGGTTGGGTAACTATCTATCCAATCCCATTCTGTCGCCGCCTTTCTTAAGATGGTCCTCACTAAAGAAATATAACGGTTTTGCGTAGCGTTACTGAGTTCTCTTTCTTCTGCCAAATCTGTTATCATATCTTCGATGTATTGACGGTTTATCTCTGTCAAACATCGCCCTGATAAGTAAGGAGTGAGCACTCTAAGTCGGTAGATGTCGATATCCAATGACTTTTTGTGTTCGCTTTCCTTTCTCCACTTTACGACTGCATCTTTCCACGTATATTCACGTTTCTCCCCAAGCTGAGACTGTCGCCAAAGATCATTTTCTATTGATCGGGCTAACTCTTCCGCTTTCGTTTTGACGGAAGTGCCAGAGCTTCTTCGTACTCGGGGGAAACCTTCGACTTTGACGTCAATTTGCCAATGGGGACTATCTTTTCGCTGTCTAATTTTGTACATACTTTGTCCTCTTTGTCTGACGCCGCCAAAGAGCAACCAGGAGCGTACCCGTATATTAAATAGTGTTCAAGGACCGTCTTATGAAAGACTATTCCGCGACCAACTTTACGGCCACCCAATTCCTTGGCTCTTTTGTAGATCGAGTCTTTGTGGCACATGAGATATTCGGCTGCTTGATCCACTGTCAGTACATCACTCATAAATCACCTAAAAAATCCTTTTAAGACCCAGTAGTGTTAAAAATTCCAGTTGTGAAGGTTGTGGCTGCGACGGTTTCTTTTCCAGGTCTTGTATCAGTGTATTCATCCAACAGTTCTGCTGCTAAAACGACAACTAACAACTGTTCGTTAACCTCTTTCATTTTGTCGGTTAATGTTTTTGATTTCTCTTCGAGTATCCAGTCAAACATATTTGTTTCTTTTTTGGATTCTACTCTACCTATTTGATACGCAATTTCGGTGTGGTTGGTGATCATTATCTTTAGATCATGGGTGAGCCTTAAGTCGCTTTCCTTTAATATGCAACTAGCCCTATTTACAATGTTTTCAGTAAAATGTCTTTTTGTTATTATCTGGTTGAATATATTTGACAACAGAGTTACGGCCCTATCCTCGATGGTTATTTCAATGCCAGCTTTACCCGTTCTATCATAGGTTTTTCTTTTGTCGGCATCAGATAGAATTCGGTGTGCTTCCTCTAGCTGTTTAAATAGAGCTTCATTGCCACCATTTCTGTCAGGGTGTGCCTTTAGAGCTTTTGACTTAAAAGCTTTCTTGATTTCACTT
>JAESQG010000332.1 GCA_016765265.1 Pseudomonadales bacterium
GATCGCCACTTTCAATACCGGTATTTGCAGCCTACTCACTTTCGCCTTAACGAATTCAGATAGGTTTTCGTCATTCAGAATAAATTCAAATAACATCGCCACTAAATCAATCACATCATTATCGGTTTTTGCTACCGACACATGCTTGTGCTTNAGCCTAGGATCAGATTGAAGTTTTCGAATTANCAAGTTTTCAATAGTAGCGCGAAGGTCATTGCTCACCAGAGNTTCATCATTGTGGTTAATAGGCTCACGACCCCTATNTCCCTGCGNNTCNCCATNAGTTGCACGTTGTTGCAATTCATTTAACAAGTACATCAATTGAGGTTGTGGCAAAATTTGCTGAGAAACGTTAAACCGATTTTGATTTGCAAAACTGGGAGTACCGTGTTCGTTTAAGTTGGATGGGTACATAGTTGTCTGGTTTATATTTTGTTGGGGAGCAACCTGGATCAGTGTTGGAATTCCTNCCGGCTCANNATCATCNCGACCTTCATTGGTCTGATCAAACTGAAATTGCTGACTAAATTGGCCTATCCCTTGTTGACCTTCCTTTCCTAATGATCCTCGTCGAGCATCGTTTTCTAGACCCTCTTGGGCCTGAATTTTTTCATGGGTTAAGCCAGGCAATATACCGTCATCAATCAGCGATTTATTCGCGCCTGCCAACACTTGNTCTATATAAGCCAGTACATTNTTATCAAAAAATTTAAACACTATCAGTTTAGCTTTTATGTCTAGTTCGAACACCTTTGACGCCTCTGCAAATGCTTTACAAATTTGTTGAGGGTCAAGAGGATTGTTCCTTGAGGTCAATTGAGCATAAGGCAGCAAAGTGTCTATGCGCATAATTAATGTGGCAAGTCCGGGTATATTATTGCTACGAGCTTTTNAAATCATTCCATCAATAGCAACACTTTCTTCTAACTCATCATTTTTAACTATGGATAAGCTATCGATATTAATTNGACTCGAATCCGCGTGCTCGGAATCCGCTACCGTCAACGTCGGTAACGCATTAAANTACCCGGCTAGTTGTTGCGTAAAGCTNCTTTCCNTCCCNCGGCGCTTAACACGAAGCTCACGCATGGATTCGAAATAGTGATTTTGCTCGATGTCAGTACCGGCACGATCCGCCATTTGGAAAAGAGTATCATCCGCTTGATCAAACATTTTACCCAACAAGGTGAGCAAACTCTTAACACTAATATTTCTAACCTTTTCTATAGGACTAGGCAACACACCAACACCAGGACGACTCATATTTCCAACGATTTTAATGAACCCATTATTAGAATCTTCAGACATGTAAGAGCCACTCCACAACGCTAAGGAATGATTGGATTTAGGAATTCCCTACGCTTCTATCAATTATAGGGGTAATGCTGACCAGAAAAAGCGCCAGTTTTCAGAATATAGAAATTGGTCACATTTTATTTTTCGTCAGGTTTTTTCCGTTTCTACGACATTTTTATGGCGTTTTTTNGATTACCTAATAAATAGAAGGGNCTATATTAGTCTTTTTGGTGGGAATTTCCTTTTGGCTTAATTAGCTACCTGCGACCAAACCAAGTANATCNGCGCAATAGTCACTCGCGAAGNAGCAGATAAGAAACAAATGTTCAAGGAAGGTGGTGAACAATATTNCCATTCAAGAGAGTAGTGGTCACTTTTCCTTTGAATGTTTGGTCAAGAAAGGGCGTATTATGTCCCTGAGAAAGCATCGCATCAGCAGAAAGAGTCCACTCCTTCGTGGGCGAAAATAAACAGAGGTCCGCCACTGAGCCAATCTTTATTTGTCCGAGAGGTTGGTCAATCACTTGCGCTGGGCCATGAGTGACGGCAGTAATGAACTGCTCCATAGTCAAAACATTATGTTCAACTAATAATAAACCTAAAGGTAGAAAGCTATCTAAGGAAGAAATACCCGGCTCGGTAATAGCAAAGGGTGCAAGTTTCGCTGCCGCTTCATGGGGATGATGATCTGAGCAGATAACACTAATAATCCCCTCTGCAACGCCTTGACGCAAGGCTATCAAGTCCTCCTCACTGCGGAACGGCGGAATGACATGACATTGAGCGTTGTAACCGTCGATACTGCTGTCCGTTAAATGTAAATGGTGAATAGAGGTTCCCGCCGTGACAGGTAACCCTTGTTGTTGTGCTTTGGCGATGAGTTCTACGGAGGCGGCACAAGAGATATTCACAAAATGCGCTTTGACTCCCGTACGCTCCACGAGAAGCAGNTCTCTCGTCAAGGCGACAGTTTCTGTAGCACTAGAAATCCCCTTCAACCCCAGTCGCGTCGCCATATAACCTTCGTGAACACAACCGTTATCTTTTAGCCCACTATCTTCCGGTTTAAGAAATACGGTAAGACGGTGAGTGGCGGCATACTCTAACGCTCGCAAAAGGGTCATNTTTTTCACCGGNCGACGACCATTACTAACACCAATNCAACCGGCTTCTTTCAGCGCAAACATTTCACTGAGCTGCTCACCGTCAAGACCTTGAGTCAATGCCCCTAGCGGATGTACTTTACAATAACCCGCGTCTTTTGCTTTCTCCAAAACCAGTGAAACAATAGCCGGCGAGTCAATTACGGGAAGGGTATTAGGGGAGCACACGAGTCGTGTAAAGCCGCTGCCTGCAGCAGCACGGGACTCACTGGCAATAGTACCTTTTTGATCTTGCCCGGGCTCACAGAGATGAACATGCAGGTCGATAAAACCGGGACATAAAATGTGATCTTGAGCCTCAATGACTTTGTTAGCTTTAAATCCCTCGGGTCCACTGATCTCATCCGCAGCGGTAATATCCACGATTCGCCCATCACTGACAAATACATTGGCAAGCTTGTCGAGCCCCTGACTGGGATCAATCACTCGCGCCTGCTTAATCAGGACAGCGCTCATTGTTCGTCTCCTTGATTAGATGCAGCTGCCTGATTTTGTCCTGCCATGGCCATGGNCATTATGGCCATGCGTACTGCAATACCGTAGTTTACTTGATTCAAAATAACCGATCGGCCACAATCGGCCACTTCAGATTGGATTTCAACACCGCGATTAATGGGGCCTGGATGCATAATNATGGCNTCAGGTTTGGCCCGCTTGAGTTTCGCTTCCGTTAAACCATACAAGTTGAAAAATTCATGCTCACTGGGCAGTAATGCGGATTGCATTCGCTCTTTTTGCAGACGCAGCATCATCACCACATCTACATCTTTCATTCCTTCATTCATATCGTGATAGACGGTGGCTCCAAGATTTTCAATAAAGGGAGGGAGTAAAGTTTCTGGGCTAATAAGACGGATTTCTTTTACCCCTAGTATGTTAAGTGCATGAATCTGCGACCGAGCCACACGAGAGTGCATAATGTCCCCCACGATCGCCACTACCAAAGGTTCGAAATCTCCTTTATGGCGTCTAATGGTCGCCATATCCAACATGGCTTGAGTGGGATGAGCATGACGGCCGTCACCCGCATTGATAACCGCCACATTGGGGGTCACGTATTCTGCTATAAAATGGGGGGCACCACTATTTTCGTGTCGAACAATGANCATGTCCGCATCCATTGCTTCAAGATTGCGGAGCATATCCATCAGGGATTCGCCCTTTGACGTTGCTGAGGTNCTAATGTTGATATTGAGTACGTCAGCNGANAGGCGCTTGGCCGCCAGCTCGAAAGTGGTTCGGGTGCGGGTGCTGGCCTCAAAAAAAAGATTCACAACCGTGGTGCCACGCA
>JAESQG010000333.1 GCA_016765265.1 Pseudomonadales bacterium
AGATCCCCTACTTTCCCCCTTAGGGCGTATGCGGTATTAGCTTGCGTTTCCACAAGTTATCCCCCGCTACTGGGTAGATTCCCACGCGTTACTCACCCGTCCGCCGCTCTAATAACACCCGAAGGTGCGTTCTCGCTCGACTTGCATGTGTTAGGCCTACCGCCAGCGTTCAATCTGAGCCATGATCAAACTCTTCAGTTTAATTTTACTACTCGATCCTAAACTCCAAACCCTAAGACCTAAATCCCAGAACCCAAAACCCAAAACCGATAAATCATGGCACTGTTTACTTCTTACATTCAAACTTACATTCTTATGTGAGAAACTCTCAGCGCCTATATTGCTTCCACAACACATCACTAATAAGTTCCCACACGGTTGAGTATCCAAATTGTTAAAGAGCTCAATAAAAAACCTAATAATCAAATATCGCAATTATATTTCTGTCACAAACAGCTGCTAAGCATCTGTATGTGTTTGGCTTTTATTGCCTCGGCTCTCTGCGCCGAGGACGCGCATTCTACGCGGTTGAGGTTTTGTGTCAATACTATTTTCAATACTTTAAATTCAATCTCTCAAATTCGAGAGACAAACGATCTCTAGCAGCTAAATGAACTGCGTGGACTCCCTTGATTAATTAAAAATAAAAAGGTGATCCTGGATCTGAACTTACTTGAATGGCTTTTACCAAGAGACCAACGAGACCATCATACAGCCTCCTAGACATACCGGTATCGACAAATTACCACTTAGGCTTATAGGTATAGCCCAGGTTATATTGGGCAGCAAGAGCGGCAGACAGCGATTCGATAGGCTATTTTTGCGCTAAAAACTGTCTTGCTATAACTTTCTATTGCAGTATGCCGTTCAATGCACAAGCTCTAATCAACAAACAAATTAATCAGCTTTTCTTTTCCAAAATGACATGATGGGCCCAGACAACGTGTAGCCAAAAGAAGCAATAAATAATGTAATAGGTGGATCAACAAAAACCACAGCAAGCATAATCACGGCAAACAAAATAGCAGCAAATGGTACCCGTCCCTTAGAATCCGCTTCCTTAAAACTCGTATAATTAATGTTACTTACCATCGACAACCCAATCAGCAGTGTGACGCCAGCAACAACTACCGCATAGTCCGCTCGATGAAACCCCGGTCATACCCAACCCAAACCACAGAGGCCACCACCGCGGCGGCTGTCGGGCTTGGTAAGCCGGTAAAATAACGACTATCCGCAGTATCTACCTGCGTGTTAAAACGCGCCAACCGCAGTGCAGCACAAGCAACATAAATAAACGATACCATCCACCCTACTTTTCCTAAGGCATTCAATGACCAAGTATAAACAACTAAAGCAGGCGCCAAACCAAATGCTACCAAATCAGACAAGCTATCATACTCAGCCCCAAATGCGCTTTGGGTATTGGTAAGACGTGCCACTCGACCATCAAGCCCATCCAGAAACATGGCGACAAACATGGCGATACACGCTTTTTCAAACAAGCCATTCATTGATGCGATAACTGCGTAAAACCCACAGAATAGCGCCGCGGTAGTGAACAGATTTGGGAGCAGATAAACTCCACGCCGTCGAACCGAACGACCGCCCTCCACGCTACCCTCTACTACCTCGAAGGTCACTCCGCTTTCCGACTCATCCGTAGCCTTTTCAGACGGGGAGTCGTTTTTGTTATTTTCGCTCATTCTTTGTTGTTTTCGCTTATTGATATACCAAGTTTTAATCTAACAATCTAAGTTTAGTTTTTAGATTTGTCGATAATTTTATTCGCTTGAATCCAAGGCATCATCGCGCGCAATTTTTCTCCCACAGATTCAATGGTGTGCGCTTGGCCAATCCGACGCATGGCTTTCAGCGTTGGTGCGCCAGCTTGGTTTTCTAAAACAAACTCTTTAGCAAACTCGCCACTTTGAATTTCAGATAGGATTTTACGCATTTCAAGCTTTGTTTCATCCGTTATTATTCTCGGGCCACGGGTTAAATCGCCATACTCCGCTGTAGTGGATATAGAATAACGCATGTCGGCAATGCCACCTTGATACATCAAGTCAACAATTAGTTTAAGCTCATGCAAACACTCAAAGTACGCCATTTCAGGCGCATAACCCGCTTCAACCAGAGTTTCAAACCCAGCCTGCACCAGGGCACAAGCACCACCGCATAATACCGCCTGCTCACCAAATAGGTCAGTTTCAGTTTCTTCGCGAAAGTTAGTTTCCAAAATCCCCGCTCGACCACCACCATTTGCACTGGCATAGGACAGGGCAATATCACGCGCTTTGCCACTGGCATCTTGATAAATTGCGATAAGTGACGGCACCCCACCACCCTCTAAATAAGTTGAACGAACTGTATGACCAGGCCCTTTGGGCGCAATCATAATAATGTCTTTATCCTTGGTGGGCTCAATCAACTTATAATGAATGTTAAAGCCATGGGCAAATGCCAAAGCAGCGCCATCTTTTAAATTAGGTTCAATTTGGTTGTTATACAACGCCGCTTGATGCTCATCTGGCGCAAGAAGCATAACAACATCAGCACTAGCAGTAGCGCTCTCAATACTCTGCACAGCTAACCCTGCATTTTCGGCTTTAATGGTAGAAGCGGATCCTTCTCGCAAACCGACCACAACATCAACACCTGAATCTTTAAGATTATTCGCGTGAGCATGTCCTTGTGAGCCATAGCCGATAATAGCGACCTTCATGCCCTGAACAATTGATAAATCACAATCTTTATCATAATAAGCTTGCATCATTTTCCCCTATTTATAGTCTCTTAAGTTTACGTTTGGATCTCCCCATCAGCGAAAACCCATTATTTTTTAAACTACCTAATTAAAACTAATATTGTTAAACATCTAGAATGACTAAAGACCTAGAACCTTTTCTCCTCGCGCAATACCTGAAACGCCACTGCGCACCACTTCGAGAACCCCCCCTTCATCAAGTGCATCAATGAAGGCATCAAGCTTCCCGCTGGTCCCGGTCAACTGGACCGTATACACCGCTCCACCCACATCCACTATTTGTCCCCTAAAGATGTCCACCGTTCGCTTGATCTCAGCCCTTTGCGCTCCGACGGCTTTAATTTTTATAAGCATGAGTTCACGCTCAATGTGAGCCCCTTCGGTTAAATCAACTAATTTAACAACTTCAATCAATTTATTAAGCTGTTTAGTTATCTGCTCAATTTTGTTATCCGGACCCGTAGTCGTTAAAGTCAAGCGCGATAAAGTTTCATCATCTGTCGGCGCGACAGTTAAACTTTCAATATTATAATTGCGCTGTGAAAACAGCCCTACAACTCTAGAAAGTGCTCCCGCTTCGTTTTCCATTAAAATCGAAATTATTCTTCTCATCGCTATGTTCGCTCCGTTTTACTCAACCACATATCTCTCATAGAGCCCTCACGGATCATCATCGGATATACATGCTCCTCTTTATCCACATGGATATCCATAAAGACCAAGCGATCCTTCATGTTAAAACATTCTTCCATAGCCGGTTTTAGATCAGCCAATTTATCAATCCTCATACCCACGTGGCCATAGGCTTCCGCCAGTTTAACAAAGTCAGGCAAGGAGTCTTCATATGTAGAAGAGGCATGGCGACCATCGTAATTCATGTCCTGCCATTGCTTGACCATACCTAAGTAGCCGTTATTAAGGTTTATAATCTTCACCGGCAGCCCATATTGCAAACAAGTTGAAAGCTCCTGAATATTCATTTGAATACTGCCTTCGCCAGTCACACAGGCCACGGTCGCACCAGGATGCGCAACTAACACCCCCATCGCCGCTGGCAAACCAAACCCCATAGTGCCTAGACCACCGGAGTTAATCCAACGACGTGGCTTGGCAAAGGGGTAGTACAGAGCAGCAAACATTTGATGTTGGCCAACATCCGATGTGACAAATGCGTCCCCCTTTGTCACATCATAAAGCGTTTGAATTGCTTTTTGGGGCTTGATTACCTCGTTGTCACCGGCATCATAATCAAGGCATTTGCGGGCGCGCCAACCATCAATCTGCTGCCACCATGCTTCCGCATTTTCTTTGTTAGACTTAGGATCACTCTGCTCAAGCAAAGCCTCATCAAACAAGGTCAACATATCCTGAAGAACTTGATCAACAGGTCCAACAATTGGAATCGCAGCCTGAATGGTTTTAGATATTGAAGCAGGATCGACATCAATATGAATAATGGTCGCGTTGGGACAAAACTGGGCAACATTATTTGTCACTCTATCATCGAAGCGAGCCCCCACTGCCAAAATCGCGTCACTATGGTGCATGGCCATATTTGCTTCATAAGTGCCATGCATTCCCAGCATACCAACAAATTGTTTATCTGTTGCTGGAAACCCACCTAACCCCATTAAAGTATTTGTCACGGGATATCCGGTTTTTTGGGCAAATTGAGTTAACCGCTCCGAACCACCTCCGATAACAACGCCCCCACCAGCGTAAATAACCGGGCGCTTAGAATTGAGTAACACATCAACGCCCTTTTTAATCTGCCCTGAATGGCCCCTGACCACTGGACTATAGGAGCGCATTTTCACCTTTTTCGGGTATTCATATTCAAACTTATCCAGAGGATTAGTCATATCCTTTGGAATATCGACAACAACAGGGCCAGGTCGACCCGTGGAGGCGATGTAAAAAGCTTTTTTTATCACCATGGGAATATCCCTTGGGTCTTTGATCAAAAAGCTGTGTTTCACCACTGGCCGAGAAACCCCTACCATGTCAGTTTCTTGAAAAGCATCCTCGCCAATCAACGCACTGGGTACATTCCCGGTAATAATCACCATTGGGATTGAATCCATATACGCCGTGGCTATACCGGTAATAGTGTTAGTCGCTCCCGGACCAGATGTAGCGAACACCACCCCAGGCTTACCCGTCGAGCGAGCGTAACCATCCGCCATATGTGCCGCAGCTTGCTCGTGCCGCACGAGAATATGACGCACCTTTTTCTGTCGATACAACGCATCATAAGTATGCAGTACTGCACCACCAGGATAACCAAATATGACGTCAACACCCTGATCTTCCAGGGACCGAATAACCATCTCTGCGCCAGATAATAATTCCACTTTCTTTAGCCTCAACTTTTTTTCTAAAAAGCGTTACGTGATTTTTGCTTTTTACTACTTANCCCTTATTTCACAGTTTGCCGCTTGCCCATTGCTTGCCCATTGCTTGCCAAATAGGCCTTAACATGACTAAGCATCAAACCCACCAATCTCTCCACAGGCATTCACTTCCACAACGAACAGTAGAGGTCCACGCTCTGCTTTAAATTCAGGAGTATCTATTTGTCTTGAACTTCATGAATAGCTAGGCCCAGCCAGGCACAATCACGAGATCAACTACCATCGAGTTAATCACAACAACTCTCNTCACCACATCAATACAACTAAAATCAATAAAACCGGGATCTAAATCCAAACGGTCAAAAGCTTTTCCTGCCCCGCTCTTTTCAGATTTATCGATCAATTCTGTATTCATTATTATCTTACTGTTTGTGACTACGTCGTTTCGTTATTATGTCTTCGAACCTGCTTGTTTGATGAGGGTAACGCTTTTTTACGCTTGGCTCATTCCTACTTTACGCTTTGGGTGCGTTGTAGAGGAATTCAAACTTAGCCGAGTGAATAGCAGGATTACTGCTTAAAGGCTATGACTACTCACCCAGTAGTCTAGTGCGTCGGTGGTTCACCCGCTCATAAGCAATAGCTGGTTTCACTTTATTGCTTATGCCACCAAATTAATCCGTAGATTGTGTCATATATGCTGATATTGTCAACANTATCCACAAGCCCAGGACCGCACTAACTGACTCATATTAGGCAAAATACTCTTTGGTCATTTCATTGAAGTTTAAATACGTGATAATTGTATTATTTTTGATCTTTCATTTTAGCAACCCTACGCAGGCTACTGTTAAATCTTTATATTTTCCGTCTGTTCTAGCTGATTTCAGGTAATCCGCCTAAACTAAAATAATTCAGCATTTCGAGCTGTTGTTTTAGCCACAAATTGAGGTCGTTAGTGATGAGTCGCCGCAAATACATGCTGCCTAAGCGCATTGGGCTAAAGGTTGGACCAATAGTCCTATTAGCCGTATTAACACTCGTGGCAATTCCTGTGTCTGCTGGAAAATTTTACAAGTGGGTAGATGCCGAGGGTCTCACTCATTATTCACAGCACCCTCCTCAAGATCAATCTATCAAAAAGGAACAAATTAGAATCAACGAGAAAAAGCCNACGGANGCAGANAGTGCAATCAGNCAACTCGAAAAAAACCGAGAAACGCTGCTTAAGGATGCCGACGACCGAAAAAATAAAGGCAAAAAAGATCCCGCTGAAGCCGAGATGCAAAAGGCTAGGGACGAGAACTGTCAAATAGCAAAAGGCAACCTCAAGCAATTAAACGAACATGCCCGAATACGAGAAACGGGTGAAGACGGAGAGCTCAGATACCTCTCCGAAGAAGAACACCAGACACGCAAGGATGACAATTCCTCTTATTTGGAAGAACATTGTGGTTAAATCAAATTTAGGTTGAGAACGTAAACTGCCTATCAGCCACAGCCACATTAATCCTATCTCCTGCTACAAACTCACCTCTTAATAATCGTTCAGCAAGGGGGTTTTCAATATTTCTTTGTATAGCCCGCTTAAGCGGTCTAGCTCCGTAAACCGGATCAAAACCCACTTCAGACAACTGATGCATCGCCTCATCAGTGATCTCCATTTGTATATTTTTTTCTAAAAGGCGTGCGATCAAAATTGATAACTGCACTTTCGCAATACCCCGGATGTGGTCCGCNNCTAACGCATGAAACACCACTGTTTCATCTATGCGATTGATNAACTCTGGACGAAAGTGCTGACCCACAACAGTCATTACCGCTTCNCGCATCTCTTCATAGGGTTTATCGATGGGTAGATTGTGAATGATGTCTGAACCCAAGTTAGACGTCATNACCACCACTGTGTTTTTAAAATCGACNGTGCGCNCATGGCCATCCGTCAAGCGGCCATCGTCCAACACCTGAAGCAAAATATTAAACACATCAGAATGGGCTTTTTCTATTTCGTCCAACAAGATTACGGAGTAAGGGCGCCTTCGTACTGCTTCCGTAAGATACCCACCTTCTTCATAACCAACGTAACCTGGCGGCGCCCCCACTAATCGTGCAACAGAGTGCGCTTCCATAAATTCGGACATATCGATACGGATCAAGGCATCATCTGTGTCAAAAAGAAATCCTGCCAAAGCTTTACACAGCTCAGTCTTACCGACTCCTGTTGGGCCCAAAAACAAGAAAGAACCATTAGGGCGATCAGGGTCAGACAATCCTGCTCGTGAACGGCGAATAGCATTGGACACCGCATTAATAGCAGGATCCTGGCCAATCACCCGCTGATGAAGGCTCCCCTCCATCCCTAATAACTTTTCTTTCTCACCTTCCAGCATTTTAGAGACGGGAATGCCTGTCCACTTAGAGACTACATCTGCAATTTCTTCCTCAGTCACTCTATTACGAAGCAACCGCATATCCATCATTTCAACTTGAGACGCCATATCCAGTTGTTTTTCCAATTCTGGAATTCGGCCATACTGAAGCTCTGACATTTTCGTTAAATCACCTGCGCGCCGTGCGGTTTCAAAATCTAAGCGTGCCTGCTCTAATTCTGCCTTGATCTGTTGACTGCCTTGAAGTGCGGCTTTCTCAGCACTCCAAATCTCATTAAGATCAGAAAACTCTCGCTCCAACTCAACGATGTCTCCTGCAATTTTTTGCAACCGATTTCGAGAGGCGACATCAGACTCTTTTCTTAAGGCTTCTTTCTCCATTTTTAACTGAATTAACCGGCGCTCCAATTTATCCATTTCTTCTGGCTTGGAGTCCATCTCCATTCTGATCAGGCTGGCGGACTCGTCAATGAGATCAATCGCTTTATCCGGTAACTGGCGATCGCTAATATAACGGTGAGACAACTTGGCCGCTTCAACAATGGCGGGATCGGTAATTTCCACCCCATGATGGACTTCATATTTCTCTTTTAGGCCACGCAAAATTGCGATGGTATCTTCCAAGGAAGGCTCTTGCACTAATACTTTTTGAAAACGCCGTTCCAATGCCCCATCTTTTTCAGTATTCTGCCTGTACTCATCCAGTGTGGTTGCACCAACACAATGCAACTCACCTCGCGCCAACGCTGGTTTTAACATATTGCTGGCATCCATGGCACCCTCTCCTTTGCCGGCACCCACCATAGTATGCAACTCATCGATAAAAAGAATGATATTGCCTTCTTGCTTAGACAATTCTTTCAATACCGCTTTTAGGCGCTCTTCAAATTCTCCTCGATATTTTGCGCCCGCCACCAATGCGCCCATATCGAGGGATAGCACTTTTTTATTTTTTAACCCTTCTGGTACTTCACCGTTAATCATTCGCTGGGCCAAACCTTCCACAATCGCGGTTTTCCCAACACCAGGTTCACCAATAAGGACGGGGTTATTTTTGGTTCTACGCTGTAGCACTTGTATTGTTCGCCTGATCTCATCGTCTCGGCCAATAACAGGGTCAAGTTTGCCCCTCTCCGCCATCTCAGTTAAATCGATCGTATACCTTTCCAGTGCTTGTCTAAAATCTTCTGCATTCGCATCTGTCACCTGCTCTCCCCCACGAACATGTTCAACTGCTGTTTCAATATCCTCCTTCGTCAAGCCCACTTGCTTGAACATTCGGCCTATCTCACCTTTATCCTCCACTGCAGCCAGTAATATGGCTTCAGTCGTGATGAATTGATCACCCCGCTTTTGCGAATACTTATCTGCCATATTCAGCAATCGCCCAAAATCATTAGACATATGTACATCGCCATCATGATCTTGAATTTGTGGAAGCTGCTCCAGATAGGTCTGCAAACTGGTACGCAACTTAATTAAATTCGCACCAGCTTGAGCGAGAATAGGCTTAGCACTGCTGCCCTCTTGGTCAAGAAGAGCAACAATCAAATGGGTAGGTTCAATAAAGTTGTGATCTTGACCCACCGCGATGGACTGAGCATCTGAAACCGCAATTTGTAATTTACTAGTCAGTCGATCTATGCGCATTCATCATTCCTCATTTGATACCAATAACCTCTACCTGTGATCCAATCTCTATTATTAGGATAGTCCAGTGTCAATTGATGAGATAACAGCATGGGTAAACAAGTTAAAACAAGAAGCGATTAATTAGCTGTTTTTTTGAACCAAATTAAGCTGGCCATACGGCCGGTTGCTCCATCCCTACGATATGAAAAAAAACGTTTGGAGTCCCTTTTTTTTTCACTCAAAGCGCTATTGGAATAAGTACAATATTCGCCACCGTAGATGGCACTAACACCCGATGCCCGCAATTGATTTTTAGCTAAACAATAAAGGTCCGCATACCAGTGACTTTCTCGAACGGAAGGCCCGAACGCCTCTCTCCCGAACACCTCTCTATTATTAATATTATTTTTTTCAAAATGCGTCTTAACCTCTGCACCCACTTCAAAATACGGCTGACTAATGGCGGGGCCCAGCCACGCTATAATAGGTCCAGAGGTATCGTCAAAAGCCTCCAAAGTCTTCCCGATTATCCCATTAGCAAGACCCCGCCACCCAGCGTGTACAGCAGCTATTTGTCTGCCCTGCGTATCACATAACAAAATGGGCAGGCAATCCGCGGTCATCACCACGCAGACATCGCTGCCATCCGCACTATAACTGGCATCCGCTTTTAATGGCATTTCGCTAAGGGACGCCTGCTTGGCGTTCACTACATTGGTTCCGTGAACTTGCTCCAACCACGCCGGCTCGCTGGGAAGATCCAACAACTTTAGCAGATCCAACCTATTCGATTGCACACACGCCGGATTATCACCAACATGCATTGCCAAGTTGAAGTCTTCATAAGGTGCACGGCTACACCCCCCGGCCTTAGTGGTCACCGCGGCTCCGATAGACGACGGTGCTGGCCAATCAGGAATGATCATGTTGTTTAAATTTTTTGTATTCAAATCCAAAGTAGTATTCAAATCGTGGATTTCCTTTTCCCTCACACCTTTAAATGCCAGCCCTTATATAAAAGTAGAACCGTTTATATAAAGGTAGAACCATTCATATAAAAGTAGGACCGTTTATTTTGAGGTCGTCTAATAGCACCTCGATCATATGTAAAATGTCGACGGGTAGAGGCACCTCCCATTCACAATACTCATCGGTGCGAGGGTGCTGTAAACCTAACTTCTTTGCATGTAGCGCTTGTCGGCGGAATACGCGTAATTCATCAATTAATTCTGGCGTTGCCCCCTTGGGTAATTTCAATCGCCCTCCATAAACGGGGTCACCCAATAGCGGATGCTGAATATGGGTCATATGCACTCGTATTTGATGAGTTCGGCCGGTCTCTAACCTGACACTCAGGCGAGTATGCGCTCGGTATCGCTCTATAATACGGTAGTGGGTCACCGCAGGTTTCCCGCTATGAACAACCGCCATCCTGGTTCGTTGTGTGGGATGACGAGCGATGGGTTCATTGACCATGCCTCCCCCGGTCATCTCGCCAATAACGATAGCCTCATACTCGCGATACACCGACTTATCCTGTAGCTGACCCACAAGAGAGGTATGCGCTTCCAGGTTTTTTGCCACCACCATCAACCCCGAAGTATCTTTATCCAAACGATGCACGATACCAGCTCGGGGTAACGTTGCCTGTACCTCGGACCTATGTACTAGACCGTTTAACACTGTCCCCTGTTTATGCCCCGCTGCTGGATGTACTACCATGCCAATGGGTTTGTTGATCACCAAGATATCGTCATCCTCAAAGATAACATCCAATTCGATGTCATTAGGTTCCCAGGACTCCTCAACCTCCAACTCAGCAGAAATGGTTAATGCCTCCCCTCCGAGCAATTTTTCCTTCGACTTTCTCACCTCACCATCCACCAATAGCTCACCCGACTTTATCCAAGCTTGTAGCCTAGATCGAGAGAACTGCGGAAATAGCTTAGCGGCAATCTGATCCAAACGTTTGCCTGATAATTGATCTTCAACTTGTTGTTCTAAAGTTATATGTTGCGACATGGGAATTTCTGCTTCACTCCTGAGTCAAATTTGACTCAATTTGTGGTTAAATTCGTTATCTACGGTTAACATTAGCCTCGACACAGTATTTAGTTTACAAATAACGTTTACATTAGAAATAACGTTTGTATCAACAATAATGTTCATGTTTGAAATAATGTTCATGTTTGAAATAATGTTCATGTTTGAAATAATGCTCGTGCTTGAAATAATGCTCGTGCTTGAAATAACGTTTATATTTGAAATAATACCAGTTCTTTCCTATTTGCTATCCCAGGCCCCCTTTAAATGATCAATATTCGCACACTTTTTATCTTGTCTCTCTCTATTATATTATTCGCCTGCTCCAGTGCTGACAAAAAGAAACCTACCCAACAACTGTCGGAACAGCAATATTACGAAGACGCACAAAAAGCGATTAATTCAAATAATTTTATCCTAGCTGTGGAACATTTACAGCAGTTGGAATCAAGATTCCCCTTTGGCCGATATGCTGAACAGGCACAACTGGATTTGATCTATACCTATTATAAAAGCATTGACTACCTTTCCTCTGTCGCTTCTTCTAATCGCTTTATCCGTCTACACCCAGACCACCCTAATGTGGATTATGCCTATTACATGAAGGGCTTGTCCTCCTATAGCATTGACCGCGGCCTTTTAGCACGTTTTTTACCAACGGAGCCGTCGCAGCGAGATATGCAACCCGCTAGGACTTCTTTTTCCCATTTTAACGTTCTTGTGAACAAATTCCCTAACAGTCGTTACGCTAAAGATGCTCGCCAACGGATGATCTATTTACGTGAATTGTTGGCTGAGAATGAACTATACGTGGCGGAGTATTACATGAAGCGTCGGGCCTTCTTGGCCGCAGNAAACCGCGGTCGCTATGTAGTNGAAAACTATCAGAGTACACCTGCCGTACCAAAGGGCCTGGCAATGATGATCAAAGCATATCGTAATTTAGATCTCAATGATTTAGCGGCTGATACCTTAAAAATACTGACCNTAAATTACCCTGATTATGAAGAGCTAAATAAAAANGGCGAACTCATTTATAAAGTANAGGTCAGCAATGATGAACGCTCATGGCTAAGCATTTTATCCTTTGGACTTATTGGCTAAACCTTTTTTCAGTCCTCACTCACCTGCGGGCCAACGACAAGTAATCGGGTAGCGGCGATCTTTGCCAAACCCTCTCGGCGTAATACGAACCCCTACCGGTGCCTGTCGCCTTTTGTACTCATTGAGATCCACCAGCCGAATAACTCGCTTCACTACGTCGGAATCAAAGCCTCTACTGATAATGGCATCCGCACTAAAATCTTGCTCTACATACCACTCTAATATCTGGTCAAGCTCATCGTAAGGAGGTAAGGAATCACTGTCTTTTTGGTCAGGAGCTAACTCAGCTGAGGGTGGACGGTCAATCACTCGCTGTGGAATGATCGCGCCGGGGATAGCATCATTATCACTACTGCTATAATCGCTATTTCTGTATTCACACAANTTAAACACCATAGTCNTGGGCACATCTTTCAACACATCGTAACCGCCCGCCATATCTCCATACAAGGTGGCATAACCCACCGCCATTTCACTTTTATTACCCGTGGTTAACACGATAGAGCCTTTCTTATTAGACATGGCCATNAATAAAACNCCTCGACAACGCGCCTGCAGATTCTCCTCAGTAGTATCCATCTCCATGCCTTTAAAATCCGCTTCCAATGAGCCCATAAACGCATTGTAAATAGATTCAATTGGCTTAATTTTATATTCGATACCCAGCGTATTGGCCTCTTCAGCTGCATCATCAAGACTCATTTGCGAGGTGTATTTAAAAGGCATCATGATCGCTTCCACCCGGTCTTTGCCCAACGCATCAACGGCAACGGCCAAAGTGAGCGCAGAATCAATACCACCCGACAATCCCAGTACGGCCCCTTTAAAACCGTTCTTATTGACGTAATCTTTTACCCCTAACACCAATGCTTCATATACGCTGGCCAACAAAGNCCTTGNGGGCGTAATGGCGGGTACATCATCGCTAGCCTTTGATGCCACAGGCTCCACGCTTTCATTAACACNGCTATCACCACTTANCTTTTGCCCAATAACAAAGTCCACATAATAACTCGCTTGCCTAAAAGTGGGGGCTGCGAAAACCAATTCACCCCTCGCATCGACCACCATAGAACCGCCATCAAATACGAGCTCATCCTGCCCACCAACCATATTGACATAAACGATGGGCATTGCGCCTTCAAGGGCTCGGGTTTTCAGTAAGACCAGTCGCTCTTGCTCTTTGTTTAGATGGTAAGGGGATGCGTTTAGATTCAGCATCAATTGAGCGCCCGCTGCTTTAGCCTGCGACATCGGACCTTCATGCCAAATATCTTCACAGATAGTGAGTGCTGTAGGAACCCCATTTAAATCAAATACCGTTGCTGTTTCGCCAGGCTCAAAATAGCGCTTTTCATCGAAGACTTGATAATTGGGCAGGATCTGCTTTTTATATTCGGCTATTAACTTGCCGTTGTGGATTACCCCGGCAACATTAAATAGATCGTCTTGCTCTCCACGGGGGTAGCCCACCACCAGATAAATCTCTTTCACCTCCTGCTTTAGGCGTTCTAGGGCTTGATTCACTCTCACTCGAATACTGGGCCTAAACAACAAATCCTCGGGAGGATATCCGGTCAGCGCCAACTCTGGGAATACGATCACGTCGAATTGACTGTTTTGTTGAGCTTGCTGAATGGTGGCAATAACCTTGTCAGTATTCCCTGTAATATCACCAACAACGAAATTGTTCTGCGCGATTACTAATCTAATATTCTTCTTCATGAACTGACCTTTGGTAGCTGAGATGCGTATTCTGGCCAAAACCAAGTAAATTGTGTAGTCCTATCAATCAATTATGCCGTAGCTGAAGGACAAAGGAGCCTTAAAGCCTTAATATATAAGGATTTATAACAGGTAATCAGTCTCGGAAATATCACTCGTTTGGACCAAGAAGGTAAAGTGAATTCAATTCACTGACTGCATTCCAGCTGTCAATAGCAACCATACTGGTAAAAAGGTTTTAAGATCAAACAGTAGCTAGGGCAAATCTTACCACCCAGCGCAATGGGCTCAATGCGAATAAAGCCAGTAAGAGCTAGTATAAAAGAGACAATAAAAGAATTGGATATTGAGATGGAAGCTGCGTTAATGTCATGAGTGCGAACACTGCCAGTTACGATAAACCAGAGTTGAAAATGGAGTTGTATCCTGCTCAGACTTGGCATCCCTTAAAGGTCTATGCCTGTTATCGTCTTGTACTAGCACTTATACTACTTGGCGCTTATTTTTTGCCGTATAGCGCGTCTCTACTCGGGCAACATGACCATGCGCTCTATTTCGTCTCTAGTCTATGTTATGCCATCATTGCCATCGTCTCTCTATATTTCATAAATCGCGCCAATGAAATAACCAACATTACTATATTCGCTGTGATCTTTATTGATATCGTACTCATTACTGTTATGGCTCATGCCAGCGGTGGCGTCACCAGTAACTTGGTTATCCTCTTAGTTGTCGCTGTAGCAGCTGGCGGCATACTGATAGTCGGCCAGGTAGGCACCTTGATCGCTGCTATCGCCACCATTGCCGTGATCTATGAACAGATTTACTTTTCGTATTTTGTCCATGCCATCCCTTCTACTCAATATATTCAAGCGGGACTGCTGGGCATCGCCTTTTTTGGCACATCACTGGTATGCCAATTATTGTCAAAACGGCTTCAAGCCAGTGAACTGTTAGCGCACCAACACGCCACCGATCTGCGAACCCTGGAACAGCTTAACCATCACATTATCCAGAGAATGCGAACCGGGATCATTGCCATCGATGATCAACAACATATTAGAATGATGAATGAATCTGCCTGGCGATTATTGGATATGCCCCACGAGACAAAAAACCAAACACTCGAAAAAATATCGCCCGAACTGTCTGAAAAAACTAACGCGTGGCGTTCGGATAGGGACTCACAAAACAAGGGCTTTAAAGGTTCACTAACCGGACCGGAAATTACGGCCAGTTTTACTGAACTCAAAGAAGATTCCGGCAATGGTATTCTGATTTTTCTTGACGACAATACGCGCGTGACCCAGCAAGCCCAACAGCTCAAACTTGCCTCCCTGGGTAGACTCACCGCTGGCATCGCCCATGAAATTCGAAACCCATTGGGTGCCATCAGTCACGCAGCGCAATTATTACAAGAGTCGCCGTCTATGGAGGCGCCCGACCAACGATTAACTCAAATAATTCAAAATCATTCTGTTCGAATGAATGAAATTATCGAAAATGTATTGCAACTCTCTCGACGCAAGCCGGCTCTGCCACGTTTGCTTAATATAGGTGAATGGCTTCCCAAATTCATGGAAGATTTCCAAGTCAGCTTGTCAGAGACCGCCTACATTAGCTGTAAAGTAGAACCGCAAGATCTTCAGGTTCGAATCGACCCAAGCCAACTCAGCCAAATCATCACCAACCTCAGTGAAAATGGACTACGATACAGTAAAAAACTCACCGACAAGATGCAACTGGATTTAGTCTGTGGTTGGACCGAAGACGGGCAGCATCCCTATGTGGATATTATCGATAAGGGACCGGGTGTACAGCAAGAACAAGTGGAGCACTTATTCGAGCCTTTTTTCACCTCTGAATCCACGGGAACGGGGCTAGGGCTTTACATTGCAAGGGAGTTGTGCGAATCGAATCAAGCGCGACTTAATTACATTCCAGTACCAACAGGTGGAAGCTGTTTTCGTATTACCTTTGCCCATCCTGGACGAATAATAGCGATATAAGAATCAAGGAAACAAGCAATAAGATGAACTCGCAAGCACTGATCGTAGATGATGAACCGGATATCCGTGAACTTTTGGAAATCACTTTGGGTCGGATGAAAATCGACACTCACACCGCAGCCAATGTGACCGCAGCGAAAAAGCTGTTAGACGAGCGAAAATTCGACCTTTGTTTAACTGACATGCGCCTACCCGACGGCAATGGTATTGAACTTGTGCAATACATACAGCAAAAACAACCGGACTTGCCCGTGGCTGTACTCACCGCCTTTGGCAATATGGATACGGCGGTGACTGCTTTAAAAGCAGGTGCCTTCGATTTTGTATCCAAACCCGTAGATTTAGAACGTCTACGGGGCTTAGTGGATAAGGCACTAAAGCTCAATCAAGACGCGACGAAAAAAGGGGCTGACAGCTCCCCTTTTCAAATTATTGGCCAATCCTCTGCGATCAAAACACTACAAAACCAAATCAAAAAGTTCGCCCGCAGCCAAGCACCGGTGTATATCAGCGGCGAATCCGGCAGTGGTAAGGAATTAGTTGCCAGGCTGATTCATCACTCGGGCCCGCGATCAGAGGCTCCTTTTGTGCCAGTCAACTGTGGGGCCATCCCCAGTGAGTTAATGGAAAGCGAATTCTTTGGACACAAGAAAGGCAGCTTCACCGGGGCCATAGAAGATAAAATAGGCCTATTCCAGGCGGCCAATGGGGGCACCTTATTTCTCGATGAAGTCGCCGATCTACCGCTGCATATGCAAGTGTCTTCAATGGCAACAACGGAAGTGTCCAGGAAATAGCAAGGAGTGAAGTTGGTTATTTTGTTTGTGGATCAAAAAGAGGCCCCAAAACACCTACGAGGATAGCAAAAATGGAATACTATATTAACCTGCAAGCAGGAGCCGATAATCAAACTTATTATTTTAACAACACACTCCCTTTGAGTTTGACCAATCGCCATGCAAGAAGGAGCATCGACTTCAAGCTATTTGATGACAAACACAATGAAATTGATCTGAGAAATCCTCCTATCTACGTCAACCCAGGTGTGAACAGTTTTAGCGTAGATCTATCCTCTAATCTGATTAAACCTGACCAGTTCTATTTTGCGCAAGTCAGGTTGAGTGAAGAGGAGGTATTTTTATTAAAGCTGTATAAAGAGAAAGAGGATTAAGGGGCCATCCTTGCACCCATTCGGGCTCCGTTTTCATATGCTAAATCTATTCTAATCAAATAGATGAGCTATTGCTAACTGACTCTATATCAACACACGCCTCTTGAAACCTGTTCCTTAGAAATT